>DATLNN010000153.1:0-11275 GCA_035536695.1 Pyrinomonadaceae bacterium
ACGCTTGAGAGCAGCAAGCCCTCGGCGCCGGACTTTTCGGCGATGGCGATCTTAGATGGATGATTGCCAATGATCGTGACGTTGTCGGAATGAAGAGCAAGGCTCATGGCACACAGCAAGCCGAGCTTTCCGTCGCCGATGACCGCCAGGCTGGTTTCGGGGCCGATGTCGACCTGCTCGGTTATGCCGTAGGCGGCGGCGAGCGGTTCGACGAAGACGGCCTGCTGGTCAGTCACGTTATCGGGGACCTCGATGAGGTTGCGAGACGGAAGCCGTAAGAATTCGGCATGCGCTCCGTCGCGGCCGACGATGCCGAGCACGGTTCGGCCCGGGCAATGGCGGTCGTCACCGGTTCGGCAGATGTGGCAAACTCCGCAGCCGGCGTTTATCTCGCCGACCACGCGTTTTCCTTTCAAATGCGGGGCGGCTTGCTCCACGACCCCGACGAACTCGTGTCCGATCGTTCCGTTAAAGCCGGCGTAGCCGCGGGCTATCTCGAGGTCGGTATTGCAGATCCCGGAAAGGGTGACCCGGACGAGAGCCTCGCCTTCGACGGACGGCGGAGCGACCTCGGCCAGCAGGAGTTCGCCATTTTCGACCCGCAGGGCTTTCATCGCTTGTTGTAATCTTTAAGGTCTTTTTCTGCAGTGATCAGCCACTCGCCGCCTATCTTCTTTAGCCGCAGCATTTGCTGTACTTTGCCGGTCGAAGTTCCGTCACCGCTGAAATTCCATTCCTTGTCAAAGATGACTGTAGCGCTTTCGCCATCAGCCGCGGGCGTAACGGCGATGTTGGAGAGGTTCAGTTCGATCGAGGAATAACGCGAGAACGCCCGCTGCTTATCGCCGCGAATATATGAGGCGCTAGACGGGCCGCGCCCATAGTAATCGACCGTCGGGGCATAGTTGGACATACATGCGTCGATGTCGCCGGCCTCGGTATCCGAGGTCCATGTTTCGAGCCGGTCGAGCACGTCCTCGCGTATTTCGGCTTCGTTTGCGGGCGGCTTTGTCTGCGCGGTGGCGGATGGGGACGGCGTAGGTGTCGACGGACGTGGGGTCGCTGTAGCCCTGGTGTTTGGCGATGGCCCCGGCGAGGTGTTTACCGCGATCTCGGTCCGCGGCTGCCTTGAATAGAGCCACACGCCGAGGGCGGCGCCGCCAACAAGCAACAGCATTCCGAGAGCGGTCAGAACGACGGCGATAGCAATTTTCCTGCGCGAGCCCGAGGCCGGCCGGCTTTTCTGTGTAGCAGGAGCGTGCCAGTCCGCGGGCGTCGTCGGCGGCAGCGGTTTGCGGGCCTCGGCCGTTTCGATCTCGTTCAGCACGGCCGTGGGCGCGGCCGCCTCGTCTGCCGAGTAGAGGCGAGCTCCGTCCTGCAGGCAGAATTGCAGCGTATCATCGGAATAACGGCTGGCGCAGGCGGGACACGTTTTCATTTCGAGGCCCGGTGTGAAGGGTGAAGGGTCCGTTTAACACCGGCGGCAAACGGTAGTATCGGATAAAGGGCGCATTATGTAAATTCTGCGGTGTGCGATTGGATCGCAACCTGCGGCACAAGCCCGCACGTAAGTTAAGGGCGGGGTACATCCAAGCTTGAGTGTCGCCCTTGCTTACGTGCGGGCATGTGCAGTAGTACCGCCCTGACTGACGTGCGGGTTTGTGTACGATAATATATTCTGGCAGCTCATGAAAAAAACGACTATGAGAGTACAACTCATCAAACGCCCCTTCGCCTGGCCGCTGCTTACGGTGATGCTCCTTGCAGGTTTCTCCTGTTCGACGGAACAACCCAGCACGAGCGGAGCAGCGACGCCGACAGAGGCTTACAAGCAGCTCTTCGCGGCGGTAAAGGCTAAGGACATCGAGGCGATCAAGCGGAATTTCAGCAAGAAGACGAACGAATTTGCCCTGATGGCGGCGGAACGGCAGAATTCGCCGGTCGAGAAAGTTTACGCGAACGGGTTTACGGCGACGACTTTCGCCGAGAGCCTGCCCGAGGTCCGCGATGAACGTATCGCGGGCGATATGGGCGCGGTGGAGGTCTGGAACTCGAAAGAGAGCCGGTGGGAGGACCTACCGTTCGTGAAAGAGGACGGTATGTGGAAACTGGCCGTCGGGGACATGTTTGCCGGAACCTACCAGTCGCCGGGCCGCGGCCGCGATTCGCTCGAGAAAGAAGCGGCCAACGCGATGTCGAACACGTCGGTGCCGACCGTCAGCTCTAACAACGCCAATATTCCGGTTGTTCGAAACGCGAACAAGGCCGCAAAATGATCGATTCCTTCGGTATCGATGAAATAATTGCCCTCTACGAGAAGCACGGCTGGGTCCTGCGCCGTGTTTTGCTGACGGATGAGCTAAAAGCTGTGGTGGGTGAACGCTTTGCAGGTGTATTGCCGCATGCACATGTTCAAACATCAGGGATCGATGCGGCCTGGTTTTCGCGGCCCCCGAAGACCGGGGTTATTCCCTGGGAGATCAGATATTTAGGAGATCCGCCCTTCGCCCTGCTGGAGTTTCTGGATGAGGCCGACGACGATTTTGAAACAGCTCTGAGCGATGTCGAGCAGAGGCTCACCAAATCTGTCCTGGCTAAAAGATCGGCTTGACATTGTCCTTGTGCTAAGCTCAAACTTGATTTATTGACATGATGATCAACGAATTCGGTCCGAGAGTCGCAAGTGTTTGGGAAGGTTTGCGGCCGGTCACCAAAAAAATGCTTGTCGGAGCGCTCGAATCAGCCAACCAGCCGACAGCGAACACAAAATCCCCAAAATTCTCCTACGATGCACACGCCGATTGGGAAGTCAGCCGTCTGCTCAAGGCGCTGGATGAACAGTCGACGCAATCTGAAATTCGAACCGATGCGGCTAAACTGACGGAAATCAGGCAGTTAGCAGACACCTGCGTGCGCGTTCTGGAATCACAATCGGCATCGGCCGAGGTTTTTATTCAACTGGCCGAGCGTGCGATAAAGGAAAACAACTACAGCCGTCTGGACAGCCTTGCCGACCATTTGGGCCAGCGTTATTCAGCCGGCGAGATCGCTGAGGTGGTCCGGCAGACCGATCTGCCGCAGATACGCGCCATTGCGTATGAAACGCTGGCTATGCTGCCGGTCTCGGCACTATTGCCGCTTCTCGACGACCATCTTTACTCCGGTATTGCGGGAGCGTCGCTGGAACAGAAAGCGTACGAATTCGAGTCCGAAGAGGCACGCGACATTCTGGATCAGCTTGACGGGGGAAACGAACCTACGGGTCAGTAGGTTGAGTTTTCGGCTTCTCCGGCTCCTTTCGCGGCCATTTATTACCAAAACCCCATCTAAATGGCGTCGGAAGGAAATGGACCCCGCCGACGCGAACGCCGATATACATGGCGTTAGCAAGCAGTTTTCGCTTCCATCCGCGCCCCTTTGACGCGACACATTCCTTCAAACGTTTGTCCGACGCCCGCCGTTCCTTAAGCGAACCGCCAAAGTAATAGTCCTTGTCGTGTTCGACACAGCAATCGACGTAATTGCCGTCGGGAAACATCGTGCAGTTATCTGATTTGAAATCCGCCGGCATCTGGCGATCTGACGGAACTTGACCTGACACTGCCGTAACAAGTCCCCACATAACAACAACAACATGTATCAGGATCTTCATTTTATCGCATTCGGAATAACTGATAGCTGATAGCTGATAAGTGAGAGCCGATCTATCGGTTCTCAGTTATCAGTTCTCAGCTATTGCGTTACATCGCCCCGGCAATCGTTTTCAGGCGAAGAGAATACATCGGAAAGCGTGTGGTTATTTCCTCCACTTCTTGTCTAACTCTGGTCTTGATTTCTTGGGATTCCGGTTCGTGTATCACCGATGCGATCATCTGGCCTATTGAGCGCATCTCCGATTCCTTCATGCCGCGCGTCGTCAGCGCAGGCGTGCCGATACGGATCCCAGATGCGACGAAGGGCTTGTTCGTATCGAATGGGATGGTGTTCTTATTTACCGTAATAGCGACCTCGTCGAGGGCCTTTTCAGCGACCTTTCCCGTGATGCCCTTGCCATCCATAAAGACGTCCACCAGCAGAAGATGGTTGTCCGTGCCGCCTGAGACGAGCCGCAGCCCGCCGGCGGATAACGCTTCGGCCAGGGCTTTTGCGTTAGCGACTATCTGCTGTTGGTATGCTTTGAATTCGTCGTGCAGGGCTTCGCCGAACGAGACCGCTTTTGCGGCAATAATATGCACGAGCGGTCCACCCTGGACACCGGGAAAGACGCTTCTGTCGAGGTCCTTGGCAAATTCCTCGCGGCACAGGACCAATCCGCCGCGCGGCCCCCGCAGCGTTTTATGCGTGGTGGTAGTAACAAACTCGCAATGCGGCACAGGCGAAGGATGGAGCCCTACCGCCACCAGGCCCGCGATGTGCGCGATATCGGCCATCACCTTGGCGCCGACCGATCGTGCGATCTCGCCAACGCGCTCAAAGTCAATGGTCCGCGGATAAGCCGACGCGCCGCAGATCAGCAGTTTCGGATTGCTCTCTTCGGCAATGCGCTGCAGTTCGTCATAGTCGATCTGTTCGGTCTCGCGATCTACGCCGTAATCGGCCACCTTGTAGTTTATCCCCGAGAAATTGAGCGGATGGCCGTGAGTCAAATGCCCGCCGTGCGAGAGGTTCATCCCCAATATCTGGTCACCATGGTCAAGAGCGGTCAACAAAACGGCCATATTCGCCTGGGCACCCGAATGCGGCTGGACATTGGCGTGTTCGGCACCAAAGAGCTGTTTCGCCCGGTCGATCGCCGTTTGCTCGACAACATCGGCGAACTCGCAGCCGCCGTAGTACCGCTTGCCAGGATAGCCCTCAGCGTATTTGTTGGTAAAAACGGTGCCCATCGCCTGCAGGACCGCCTCGGAAACGAAATTTTCCGAAGCGATCAGTTCGAGACCGTCGGTTTGGCGGCGAACTTCGTTGTCGATCGCATCGCTGATGGTGGGATCGATCTCCGATATGTTAGCTGTGAAGAAATTGTTCATGTCGTTTTATTGTACAGGTGTTTGTCAAACCTCAGGGCACGGGCTTAGCTCACCAACCCCGCGAAATCTGTCTCGCCGAGCACTGCGATTCCCAGGCTCTCGGCCTTGGCCAATTTGGAACCCGCATCGGTGCCTGCGACTACATAATCCGTCTTCTTGCTGACCGACGACGAGACACGGCCGCCGCGGTCCTCGATGAGTTTGGCGGCCTCGTCGCGGGTATAATTTTCGAGTTTGCCGGTGAGAACGAAGGTCTTGCCGACGAAGCGTTCGTCGAGGATCGCGGTGTTTGCCGCATCGGTTTCCATCTTGACGCCCGCGTAGCGCAGCCGGTCAACCAGATCAATATTCTTTGGGTCCCGAAACCACTCGTAAACACTCTCGGCGACCGCGCGGCCGATCTCGTGGATATCGTCAAGCTCCTGTACACTCGCCTCCGCCAGGCGGTCGATCGTGCGGAAATGGTTGGCGAGGATCTTGGCGTAACGCTCGCCGACGTGGCGGATGTCTATACCAAACAACAGACGCTGGAGACCCCGCGTTTTGCTGGCTTCGATCTGCTCGATGAGTTTGCCGGCCGACTTTTCAGCCTTTCGCTCGAGATTTGCGATCGTCGCGGATGAGAGCAAATACAGATCGGCGACATCCTTTACCATTCCCGTGTCAACCAATGTGTTGATGAGCACATCGCCGAGCCCCTCGATATCCATGGCCTTCCGCGACGCGAAGTAGGCAAGCCGGCCTTTGATCTTGGCCGGACAGTCGGTGTTCACACATCGGCGTACCGCCTCGCCCGGCGGACGGACCGCGTCGGAGCCGCACGCGGGACAGACGGTGGGAAACTCAAAGTCGGTTTCGCTGCCGTCGCGTTTCGATACGACCACGTCGAGTATCTGAGGTATGATCTCACCGCTTTTTTCGATCATCACCCAGTCGCCGATCTTTAGATCAAGCCGCTTGATCTCGTCCTCGTTGTGCAGCGACGCACGGGCGACCGTGGTGCCGGCGAGCAAGACCGGTTCGAGGTGTGCGACAGGCGTCAGGGCGCCGGTCCTGCCGACCTGAATTCCTATCCCGATCAATCGCGTCGTGCCTTGGCGGGCCGGGTATTTATAGGCGATGGCCCATCGCGGCGCCTTTGTCGTGGCCCCGAATTCGTCCTGCAGTGCCGTCGAATTGACTTTTACCACGACGCCGTCGATCTCGTAGTCGAATCCGTCGCGTTTTGTCTCGATGTCGTTGATAAACGAAACAAGCTGATCGTAGCTCGAGCACAGCGCGCGATACGGATTTACGTTAAACCCGTTGCGCTCACACCATTCGAAATTTTCCCAGTGCGTCGCAAACATCTTTTGCCGCCCGCGGATGACGTCGTACGGGAACATATCGAGCCGTCGCGAGGCGACGACGGCCGAATCAAGCATCCTGAGCGTGCCGGAGGCTGAGTTTCGCGCATTCGCAAACGTTCTCTCGCCCTGCATCTCTAGCTCGGCGTTAATGCGGGCGAACTGCGTCCGCGATAAAAACACCTCACCACGAACCTCGGCATGAGGCGGGGCATCCTGTTTTAGACGCAGCGGAATGGTCTTGATGGTCTTAACATTCGGTGTGACATCGTCGCCCTTTAGTCCGTCGCCGCGCGTCGCGCCGACCTGAAGCAGCCCGTTCTCATAATGCAGCGCCACTGTTAGGCCGTCGATCTTTAGCTCGGCTACATACTCAAGTTGTCGGCCTTCGGCCAGCCTCTCACACCGTTCGGTAAACGCCTTCAGATCTCCTAAATTGTATGAGTTGTCCAGGGACATCAGCGGCACAGTGTGGGCAAAAGGCTTAAGGCTCGGTGCTTTGCCGCCGATCCGCTGGGTCGGGCTGTCCGGGGTAATTAAATCGGGATGTCCTTCTTCGAGTGCCTTGAGACGTTCGAGGAGTTGGTCAAATTCGAAATCCGATATCTCCGGCTGCGCTTTTTGGTAGTAAAGGTCGTTGTGCCGCTCGATCTCGGCACGCAACGATCTTATCTCGGCAGTAATAGGATCCATTTCAATCGTCGCTCATGAATTCAGCTATCAACCTATGAAAATGATGCGTGCCCTGCTCGCGCGTCGGCGAATAACGGCCGCTTTTATAGAAGCGCGAACGGATGCCTCGCTGGACGCTCTCGACCACCGCCTCGTCTTCCATTTCAACGCCGTTAAGGTCGGCCCCGGCACCTGTTTCCATCAGGGATTTGTCTGAAACATAGGTCAGGAATTCGACAACGGAATTTGACGGGGAAACCGGCCTGACTACGTTAACCGAAACTCCCCACCGATAGAAATTGAACATGAGGTTTGGGAAGACAAATAAATACCGGGCTGCGACACTCCGGGCAGGACCCGGAGCGATAACGACCGCGTTCTTCGATTCCGCGGCACCGTCAAACGCGGTTTGCAAACTCGAATACCGGAATGTTTCCGTCGTATAGGTTCCGTAATCGACGATCGAATTGAGCGATCTGTGCACGTACGGAATGTGAAATCCCTCAAGATAATTTTCGCAATAAAGCGCCCAGTGCGCGTTCACCTCGTACTCGCGCCGACTCTTGAATTTCAATGCCGCCGGATCGATCTCAGCGATTGGCGAGCCAGCATCAACAAATGCGCCCAAACTACTCACCGGGTCGATCGAGGCAAAGATAAATCCGGCCCGCTTCTCACATGCCAATTGCGGCAAATTGTCACTTTCCGATGGGAAATCATCGACGCCGTCAAACTCAGGCATTGAGAGGAATTTTCCATCGAGGGAAAAACGGCGCCCGTGATAGCCACAGCGGATAAGGTTCGCTTCGCACGGGGCTTCGACCAGCACTTTTCCGCGATGGGTACAGACGTTCGACAGGCAGACGATCGACTCGCCGTTTCTAGAGAGCAAGACCGGTTCGTCAAGGAAGTCGGGGAGGATCGTTGCGGGCGTGAGTCCGCTGACTTGGCGCTCGCTGGCCAAAAAATGCCATGTGCGGGCAAATATTCTCTCCTTTGACAGAACGAAATGCCTTTCATCCGTATAAAAATCCGAATGAAGTGTTCGAGCTTTGCGAATGTCAGCATCGACATGGAATGTGGGCATTTTCGTCGGTTAGTCGGAGTAGAGAAGATAAGCGGGACGGTCGCCGCGGCGGAATCCGCGAGCCACCAATCCGCCGGCAAGGGCTGCCTGGAATTCACCGCGGATACGTATTTGTTCGTCGAGAGCCGCGGCCGGATCGGACGCGACGAGTCCCGGCCAATCGTCCATGATCTCGATCTCTGCGTCGGCCCCGTTTCGTTCATCAGCGATTTTTCCGTCGGCGAGGAAGCGCACCTTTTTATCCTCCAGGTCCCATTCAGCGAACACGCGGTCGCTGGCCAGGCCAAATTTCTTGCCGCCCAAAGAGGCGGTTGCGTAGTCCGTTCCGTAAAAATCCGGTTGATATTCTACGACTGTCGCTCCAAGTTTCTCCAGATTAAAATAGGCATTTCGTGCCTTGACGGGCTCAAACGTCCATTTGATAGTTCGAATGCCTTCGGCCAGCGATCGCGAACGCTGCGCCCACTTAAGCCGCGAGCCGATCCCATGGCTCTGATATTCTGGGCGAACGCCGGTCATATGCGAGTAAAACGCTCGCTCGCCGCGCAGAAACGCGGGAACGCTCAGAACAAAGCCCGCCAATCTGCCGCCGTCGTATGCCCCGAGGATAAAACCACCCGCGCTTCTTGTGACGATAAGGTGTCGTACGGGTGATATCTCGACCTCGGGAAGGGCAAAGACGTCGCGCTGAAGCTGTACACATTCAGCGAGTTCGTCGAGCGTTTCACACTCCCTGATTTGGATCTCATTTTCCATGCGGCTCGATGAGAATGCTATCAAAAGGTCGTCCGAAACGCGAAAATAATGCTTTAACTTTTGCCCTACCAGTAATCGCGTCCTGCTAAGCCATTTAAGGGCGTCGCAAGTTCTGCGGCTGTCCTCGCCATCAAGTCTTTCAAAGGCAACAACATTGAACTTTCACCGTTGACCTTTTAAACTATTGGAGTGAACAGCATTCTGGCGGAAACCGCGGTCACGGATGAAAAGCTTTTGCGAATTTCGTCCGAGATGGACGAGTTCGAGGGCTACGACGGCGCGCACGGCCGCCGGATAGCTGCTCTGGCGGACGCCTTGGCCGCGGCGTTCAACCTCGCGTCGCGTGACCGGTTTTTCTTACAGCAGGCCTCGCTGATCCATGACATCGGCGAGATGTCGATGAACCGTGATTACATTCGCGCGGCTCGGGTACTCACAGAAAGCGAGCGGATCGATCTGCATCGTCACCCTGTGATCGGCGAGCAGGATGCGGCCAAACTGGGCATGCCGCGCGGCGTACAGCTGATCGTTCGGTGGCATCATGAATGGTGGAACGGCAGCGGATACCCCGACGGCCTTGAAGGCGATCAAACGCCGCTCGCCGCCAGAATCTTACGCGTTGCCGATGCTTACGGATCGCTGACAGCGGATCGGCCATTTCGTGCGGCATGGCCTGACAATGTCGCAAGGAAATATCTGGTCGAGTGGGCCGGTATCGAGTTCGATCCATTCGTGGTAAAGACCTTTATCGACATCGCCCAGACCGAGACGGCCCGGTCGGTTCCCGCGAGCTCCTCTTGATCTCACTATGCACGGACAGTCGAAAACCTCGCCGCGTAGCTGGCTCGCGTTTGACCTCAACGTGCTGCGGCGCCTCAAATTCGAATCAGCTGCACTGCCGTTTTGCGACGACCCGGCATTGGGCGCCTACCTGAAACACTGGAACGTCCGCGTTTCGGCAAACGATCCGCTGCAGTCGGCGTGGGCGCGCTCGTATTCTCAGATCACGAACCGCGGCGAACGGCTCTCAACAGAGGACGTCAACCTCGTGCTTGAGGACGCTTACGTCCCGGGGTACCGGCTGGCCAACACGGCGTTGAAAACGTGGTTCAACGAAACTGACGCCTGGTGGTTCGACAACGTCAGGCGCAATCTCGACCGGATGCAGTCGACGATGTCGCGGGCTATAGCTTCATCGATCGCGATAGCGACCGGCGACTACGTTTTCGCCTTCAAAGAAGAAACGCGAGAGCTGCGGCAGCCGTTATCGAATGTTTTTCGCCGCCTGTGGTCTATCCAGCCCGAGCCATTTAACAACGGCGTCGACAATGTGTCTCAGAACAAGAACGCTGACGACTTTATTGCCGAAACGCCGTGCGACCTGATGTTCCTGCGTCTTCCGCCGGCCCACGCTCAAGGTGGCCGGGCGTATCTCGGCCCGCGGGCCTGGCGCGAGGAATGGCTGCGCGGCGGAAGCGATTTCTGGAACGATCTCGAATCAAGTCTTCACGGTAAACTCGGTGCCGCGACCGAGACGAAATCTCAATACCTTCACCTGCTCGAAGAAACCCTTCGCCGTGCCTCCCACATAAAAACCTGGGCCATCGCCCACGTCGAGACCGGCTTTATCCAGACAAACGACATCGCCGAAACAATTGGCAAGCTTCGCCGCGTGAATACGGTCTATACAAAGGATTTTTCGGAATTGACCGGAACGAAAGCTGTGATCATAACGGCGTAGATCGCGACCGTGCTGGTCAATACAGTATCCGTAGGTGCGCTCGCGAAGATCAAGCCATGGGATCCGTCGTCGACGCACGCGGGCGCTCTCGCATAAACCAGACAATACCGGCGGACGCCGATAGAATCCCTGAGATCACGGTGAGCGTCTGGGGCGAGATATATTCCATCATCCCGCCGGCGACGAGGCTCGATAATCCAAAAACTGTGAGTTCCGCTCCGCGATCAAGCGTTGAGAGGCGGCCGCGAATATAGTCCGGCAGGCTGCGCTGGAACATCGTTTCCTGCACGGCGTACTCGACCCCGACGATCGCTCGCGAGATAAAGACGATCACACTGAAAAGCCAAAGGTTTGGCATGAACGCCGCGGTTGAGAACAAGAGCCCGTGGACGATCAACGCCCAGCCGATAAATGGGCGGTTCCGATTCTTTCGGTCAAGATAGATCGAGGTATGCCGGGCGATCAGCATCCCGAGCGTCAGCCCGAAACCGGTCGCCGTCCAAAGCAGAGCGACGGCGATATCAGGATTCCATCCTTCTGTCCTGGCAAAATGCACGCCGCCGATACGTTCGAATATAATGTTTACCGATCCGCCACCCGTCGCCCAGATGACGTTCATGATGAGGATCGTGAACGCAAAATGATT
>DATLNN010000154.1:0-7832 GCA_035536695.1 Pyrinomonadaceae bacterium
TTCCGCTGGCAGGCTATTCAAACTAATGCTCACTTAGCCGCCCTGCGGCAATCTTGCACCCGACCCTCTACGCCGGACCGACATTGTTGATCAGGTAATTGCCAAAGAAAATGTATGCGGAACACAGGATAAGCTCACCAATGAATATCGCAAGAATGAACAGCAGATAATTCATCCGCGTTACACCAGCGACATAACACACCAGGTCAGTAGGAACGAGCGGGAAAAATGCCCATCCCGCGACGAAGGCAAATCCTGTGGGGTGCTCGAGACGTCTCTTGATCCGGTGGATCAACTCCGGTTTTCGATTTTCGAAATACGCGGTAAACCCTAGCACGTCAGAGAAGAAATAGATCATGGTCGACGAGATGAGAATCCCGAAGATCGACACGCCCAGGACTGACCATGGCTGCCCGGGAAACAACAACGTACCCGCTATAACAAGTGGAGTACTGGGGAGCAGCGTGAATCCCCTAAGCACCGATATCGCGAGGTATACCAGCCAGATCTGGCCTTGAAATCTAGTAAGGAAACCCGCGATACCTTGCGGAGTAAGTGCCTGAGGGTAGGCGAAAGATGCCGTGACACCCGCGACGATCACCGAGAGCCAGATGCCCACGATCAGATAACGCAATAACGAACTTGCCCTGGAGAATACTGAATTGCTGATGACGACCTCGGGTTGATCCCTATTTCTCCAGTTTGGCCTTTAGCGACGAAAGTCCCTCTTCGAAGTCGGGCCCCACTGCTTTGTCCATATCCATCACGAGCAGCATCAGATTCGCCGGCCTCGGCATATTTCCGGTGAAACCCCATTTCAACTTCGTCTGGTTATCTCCGACGGTTTCGGTGGTTATCCAGGCGTCGCTTTTGGAAGGAAAAGGCTCCATGAACCTTATCTCGGTATCAAATCGTTCATTCTCAGCGATCTTCTTTATCTCCTGTTCCCCGGACCCTACATCCGGTTTCTCGCTTGTCCATGCGGAGACAAAACCCACGGTACCGTCTGTGCCCCGGAACTCGGTCTTCATTGCCGGATCGCGTTTGTGCCATGGGCCCCATTCGTTCTGGTTCTTGAGTTGCTTAATATAGGCAAAGACCTCGGCTTTCGGCTTGTTGATGGTCACCTCGCGTTCCACTCGATAGTCACCCGACACTGCCATTACAAGGATGATAACGGCGGCAACAACGAGAATAACGAGCACGGCCGCGGCGATAAGGATCTTCTTGATCATAGTTACTCCTACTTAATTGATTGGCAGGAATATAAGACGAAACGCCCTCTGAATGCAAACTCGGGAAATCGCCGAATCTCTGTGTCTGGCAGGGTCCTGGCGGCTCTGCCGGCAGAATTTCCCGCAGCACCGCAAAGACGCAAAGATTTAGCCTACGCAGAAGTTGTTAGCGACTCCATATCCGACCGCCAGCGCAGCACCGGCTTTCTCGCCGCGGTCGCTTCGTCGAGCCGGCCGATGCGGGTCGAGTGCGGCGCC
Source organism: Pyrinomonadaceae bacterium (assembly GCA_035536695.1). Classification (GTDB taxonomy): domain Bacteria; phylum Acidobacteriota; class Blastocatellia; order Pyrinomonadales; family Pyrinomonadaceae; genus OLB17. Next base: position 1,494 of record DATLNN010000154.1, read on the forward strand.
GCCCTCACGATCTCAGGGTTTTCCTGGGCTTCGCGATCGATGTCGCGCATGGCTTCGACGAATGCGTCCAGGTCAGCGCGGCCGACGGATTCCGTTGGCTCGATCAGCATCGCCCCCTCGACGACGAGAGGGAAGTAAACCGTCGGCGGATGAAAACCATAATCAATCAGGCGTTTTGCAATGTCGAGCGTTACGACACCGTTTTTGGCCTGTCGCTTATGAGAAAAGATGGCCTCGTGCATGCAGTCCGACTCGAACGGTTTGTCGTAAATGTCTTCGAGCTCATGCGAAACATAACGAGCATTGAGGACCGCGGCTTCGGTGGCTTCTTTCAAACCCTCGCCGCCGTGCGTGTAGATGTAAGAAAGCGCACGGACCATCATGCCGAAGTTGCCGTAGAAGGCTTTTACGCGGCCGATAGAGTTGGGATAGTCGTAGTTGAGTCGGTAAACAGCCCCGGTTGCTGCCGCTTCTGGTTCTGACCTTTCGACGCGCGGCACTGGGAGGAACGGAGCGAGATCGGCTGTACATAAGCATGGGCCGCACCCAGGACCACCGCCGCCGTGCGGGGTTGAGAATGTTTTGTGCAGGTTTAGGTGGATAACATCGACACCCATGTCGCCGGGGCGGGCGATGCCGACCAGCGCGTTCATATTCGCGCCGTCCATATAAACGAGACCGCCCGCTTCATGGATGGTGTCGCAGATCTCCTTAATGTTCCGTTCGAAAATGCCTACTGTATTGGGATTCGTGAACATGACGCCGGCAACGCCACCGTGGTGGCAGAGCTCACGTAGATGCGCCATGTCGGTGAGACCCTCTGATGTTGATCTGATCGATTTGACGGTGAACCCGGCAAGAGCGGCCGACGCCGGATTTGTGCCGTGGGCCGAGTCCGGGATGAGCATGACCCGGCGGTCCTTGGACGCTTCGCGGTCGCGCTGATCGAGAAATGCGCGGATCAGCATGACGCCCGTCATCTCGCCCTGTGCGCCGGCCGCGGGCTGGAGCGAGATTCCGGGCAATCCGGTTATCTCGCACAGGTCTTCCTGAAGGCGGTAGATAAGCTCAAGAGCGCCCTGTGATTCCTCTTCGGGGGCGAGCGGATGCAGCCCGGCAAATCCGGCGATCCTCGCGACCTTTTCATTGAGACGCGAATTGTACTTCATCGTGCACGAGCCAAGGGGGTACATTCCGAGGTCGATCGAGTAATTCCATGTCGAAATGCGAGTGAAGTGACGCACGACGTCTATTTCGGACACCTCGGGAACACCCTCGAGATCGTCGTCGCGTCGCAGATCCGCACTAAGGATCTCGTCGAGATCGCTTTCTTCAACATCGAGCTTTGGCAGCCGGTAGCCCACACGCCCGGTCTGCGAGCGCTCGAAGATCAATCCTTCATTCTGTGTCGGGTGCTGTGTAACTTTCTTGATGCTCATAAAACCAAAACCACGCGCGTCCGTCTATGCCTTCGGCAGTCCCATTTTCGCAACCTGCTCCACAACATCACAAAAACGATCAAGCTCCCACAGCGTGGTGTAGACACTTGGCGTTATCCTGATGCCTTTGAATTCGGCATGGACGATCGGTGTCGTGAATATCTTGTGCTTCGCCATCAAGTAGCCACCGAGAGCGACCGGATCGACGCCTTCTATTTTGAAATTCGCCAGACCGCACGATTGGTTTGCATCGAACGAGGTATTGAAACCCACCTTCGGATTCGCTTTGATGCGGTTCATCCAATAACGCGCGAGGTAGCGCATCCGTTCCTCCTTGCGCTTGCCGCCGATGGCGTTATGAAACAGAACCGCCTCACCTATCGCGAGACGCATTGCTGCGGAATGCGTGCCGATCTCTTCAAACTTGCGGATGTCGTTCTTGTTTTTATCCTCGGCGGCCATCAGCGCCCAGACCTTCGGGATCTTCTCCTTCCGCACATAGAGCATGCCCGTGCCCTTGGGGGCATGAAGCCATTTGTGCAGCGATGTGCCGTAATAGTCACACCCGAGGTCGTCGCGTTTGAAATCAAAATGAGCGAACGCATGGGCTCCGTCGATGATCGTCTCGATGCTTCGCGCACGGGCCATTTCACACACCTTCCGAATAGGCGTGATCTGTCCGGTGAGATTGATCATGTGGGAGATCAGTATGACCTTTGTCCTTGGGGTTATCGCACGTTCATACGCGGCCGCGATCTCGTTGATATCCTTCGGCGGCACTGGGACCTTGATCATGTTCAGCTTTAGGCCCTCTCGAAGCTCACGCTGCCTGAGCGTTGTCAGCATGCGCGGATAATCCTGTGTCGTGGTCAGGACCTCGTCGCCCGGCTTTAGATCGAGGCCCATTAAGAGGATCTCAAGCGACTCACTCGCGTTGCGCGTTATTGCGATCTCCTCAGTATCGCATCCGAATATCTTCGCAAGCCCGGTCCGTATCGTTTCCGACTGCGGCTCGAGTATCTGCCACATGGTGTAAGCCGTCGCGTCTTCCTGCTGCCAGGTATACCGGACGAAAGCTTCGGTCACCATGCGCGGGCTCGGGCTGACGCCGCCGTTATTGAGATTGATGATGCCGCGCGTCACCGAGAACGCCTGCTGTATGGTCGCCCAATAGTCCTCGTCCATCGCTGCCTGGATCGGAGATAGGTGCTCTACTGTTCGTCCCGCGGCCTGTACTGTTCTAAACAAAGCCCCGACGGCCGCTGACGACATCGCCATCAACCCAACGCCTTTTCCGACGTTCGACAAAAACCGGCGCCGGTCGACCATATTTCCTTTATGCGTTGGTGTAGTCATATAGCTCCTTGCGGCAGAAACGGCAGATATATGCCTCAGGATTCAATCCCTTTCGACAATGAGGGCATCTGATCAGGCCGCGAAACTTCTCTTTTCTATCAAGAGCGAGATTCTGAGCGAATAGTCCGAGACCTATCGTCAGCGTTAAAAGCATGAACGGTGCTAAACAGAGAAAAATTTCGAGCGGCCCAAAGATCATCGCTCTAACTGCAATTTTTCTAGGCTAAGCCATCGGCGAGTGCGTCGATGTGCTCTCTTTTCATTGTTTCGGTAACGCAAACCAAAAACTCGTTTGGCCGATCGGCATAGTATTTAGACAACGGCAAACCCGCGATAATGTTGTTCTCTTTCCTTAACTTTTCGAGGACTTCGGTCGCCGGCATCGGCGCCCGAACGACAAATTCGTTGAAAATCGGCGAGCTAAAAGCGATGTCGTATCCCTCGATCGCGGCGATCCGCTTTGCGGCGTAGGCCGCCTTCTGTGCGTTCTGGACCGCCACTTCCTGCAATCCCTTCCTGCCCATCGTCTCCATGTAAATAGTGGCCGCGAGAGCGATCAGGCCCTGGTTCGTACAGATGTTGGATGTAGCTTTCTCGCGGCGGATGTGCTGCTCCCGCGTCGAAAGCGTGAGCACAAAGCCGCGATTACCGTTTTTGTCATAGGCGACACCGCACAGGCGTCCCGGCATCTGGCGCACGTATTTTTCTTGCGTGGCGAACAGGCCGACATGGGGACCACCGAATCCCATCGGGATGCCCCAGGATTGGCCCTCGCCCACCACGATATCGGCGCCGGAGGCACCCGGTGATCTCAAGAGCCCAAACGATATCGCCTCGGTCACAACAACGACAAATAGTGCTCCCATGGCATGAGCGGCATCCGCCAGGGAAGCAAGGTCCTCGATACAGCCAAAAAAGTTGGGCGATTGCACGACGAGGGCAGCGGTCGCGTCATCGAGGGCCGAGAGGTCGCCGGTGCGCCCGGTGGCTTTGTCAAAAGGGACCTCGACTATTTCAGCCGCACCATGCTGCGTATATGTGCGGCCCACCTCTCGATATTCAGGATGGACGCTTGTTGCGACAACGATCTTGTTTCGTCGGGTCACCCGCTGGGCCATTAGGTATGCCTCGGCCATTGCAGTTGAGCCGTCGTACATCGAGGCATTCGCCACCTCCATACCCGTCAGCTGGCAGACAAGAGTCTGGAATTCGAAGATATACTGGAGCGTGCCCTGCGAGATTTCTGGCTGATAAGGCGTATAGGACGTAAAAAACTCAGAACGCTGGATCAGATGGTCAACAATAGTGGGTGAAAAATGCGAATAGACGCCTGCACCGAGAAAAGACGGCTTCATCGCCGCCGTGTTTCGTGCGGCCATCGCTTCCATAGCAGCAATTACCTCGGGTTCGGAAAGAGGTTCAGTTACGTTGAGCGGGCGATCGAGTTGAACGTCCGTTGGAATCGAGCGAAACAGCTCGGCGGCATCGGCAAGCCCAATAGTTTGCAGCATCTCGGCACGCTCTTCGGGCGAATTGGGAATGTATCTCATTAAATTGAAAGCGGAAAACGGAAAATGAAAAATGTCCCAGTTCGTAATTTTCCATTTTCCATCTTCAATTATGCATTCGCTGACAGGTATTCCTCGTACTCGGCCGCCGAGAGCATCGCGTCGGCTTCGAGGGGGTTGTTCATCTTGACCTTGATCATCCAGCCGCCTCTATATGGGTCGTTGTTGACCACCTCGGGCGTGTCGTTAAGGCCGTCGTTGACCGCGACGATCTCACCGGCGACTGGCAGAAATATCTCGGAAACGGCCTTGACCGATTCGACCGAGCCAAACGCCTCGTGGGCGTTCAGCTTATCGCCGACTCGCGGCATATCGATATAAACAACGTCCCCAAGCGAATGCTGAGCATAATCGGTAATGCCGATCGAAGCAATATCACCATCGACCTCGACCCATTCGTGGTCTTTGCTGTAGCGCAGATTTTCAGGAATGTTTGACATAGTTTTGCAGAACCCCTGGTCCGAGATCTATGAGAATTTATTTTTGCCTCTTATAGAAAGGCGTGGGTACGACTTGGGCTTTCAGGTGCTTGCCTCTGACATCAATTCTAATTTCTTGCCCGACTTTTGCAAACTCAGGCGGTAAAAACGCGAGGCCGATATTCTTTTTAAGATAGGGGGCCGGACTGCCACTGGTAACGGTGCCGACCTTTTCGTCCTCGACATAGACGTCGTACCCATCGCGGGCGATGCCCGGTTCGGTCATTTCAAAGCCGGCTATCTTGCGCTTCAGGCCCGCTTCCTTTTGCATCGCAAGTGCATCCGAGCCGATAAAATCGCCTTTCTTCAGCTTTGTGATCCAACCCAGGTTAGCCTCATACGGCGTGATGTCGTCGTCCAGCTCATGCCCATAAAGCGACATCGCAGCCTCGAGCCGCAGCGTGTTTCGGGCAGCCAGGCCGCAGGGAAGTATCCCGTTAGGTTCCCCGTATCTGCCGGTCTCTAAAAGCTTGTTCCAAAGCTGTACGGCGTACTGCGGGTCGGCGTAGAGCTCAAACCCGTCCTCGCCCGTGTAGCCGGTGCGCGAAATGATAGCTTCGACACCGTCTACAGAGCCCTGTTCAAAATGGTAATACTTGATATTTTCGAGATCGGTACCGGTAAGTTTCTGCACAATGCCGAGCGCGTCAGGTCCTTGAACGGCGATCTGGCAAAAATCTTCACTGGCATTCTTTAAAAACAGGTCATCGTCAGCCGTCTTATGCGAAACGATCCAGTCCCAATCTTTCTCGGTCGTGCCGGCATTGACGACCAGCAGCAATTTGTCCTCGGCAAACCGATAAACGAGCAGGTCGTCTACCACGCCGCCGTTCTCCCGTGTCAAGGTTGAGTAATGAGCCTGGCCATTGACGAGCTGGCCCACGTCGTTGGTCGTCATCCGGTTGACAAAGGCGATCGCATCACGCCCCTCGGACCAAATCTCACCCATGTGCGACACATCAAAAAGACCCGCGTGGTTCCGCGTGCGTAGATGCTCCTCGATGACCCCGGCCGGATACTGCACCGGCATGTCCCACCCGCCAAAATCCACCATCCGGCCGCCCAGCTCGCGATGCACCGCATTTAGCGGTGTTCGTTTCAAGTTCTCGTCACCCATGCTTGCAGTTTAATTTAGCCGATTTCGCCGCACAAGCAGCAAACCGCGAATCCTTGTCGACGCACTGCTACGGTGCTGGTCGCGTTCGGAGCTGTACATTGGTAATGGTGGAGGCGGACCTACTAGCCATGGGGTGCATGTATATATCGTGCGGCAGTAATCCGAGCTGGCGACGGTAGCGGCATCATGAACAAACGGGCACGGAAGGAGGTTGGAGCGGCGCCGGCGTGCGCCTGACATGCAACAGTAACTTCATAGTTGACGCCTGCTTCATGACACCGGCGGCTTGACCCGTTCCAGTAACGCCGTGAATCGCGGGTCGGAGCGCAGATCGTCAAACCAGGGGTGAATATCAAGTTGAGCAAATCCTATGCTTTGTT
>DATLNN010000155.1:0-3789 GCA_035536695.1 Pyrinomonadaceae bacterium
GGGTGGTCGCGTCGAATGCGGTCGAAGATGACCTCAGCCGACAAGCCATGCGGCATCGCAGCTGATAGCCGCTGGGTAAGATTTGTTTGATAGGTGTCGCCGCTGCGGATCAGTTCTTTTATGTGCTCAACCGCTTCCAGATAAGCGGGCTTGCTAAAATTCGAGGCGATCATCGGGCCCGAATGTGAAACTTCGGCGCTCAAATCTGAAATTCCGGACGCGAGTTTCCTGCGGACGCCTTCAAAGCGCGCGGGATTCCCGGCAAGGTATGTCTTTTCCGAATCGTAGTCGTGGATGATCAGCGTATCAAATCGAGCGAGGAAAAGGTCCGGCTCAAATCTCGTATCGGCGGGCCTGCCTTTTGGAATGATGCCCAGAAGCTTTAAACCGAAATCGTAAGAGATAGTAAATATTGTCGCCGTGTCGCCGCCTAATGCTTCATCGAGAAAGGCCAATATCTCAGAGGGATCCGAGCTGGTTTTTTCCTGTATCTCGCAGGGCTCGATACCCGCCACGAAACGACGTTGGCCCAATTCGCCCACGCCGCAGCTGTCAAGGATGCATACCGGCTCGCTTCTCGACAGGGTCAGCAATGCTGCCACCACCTCGTCGGCGGTCATATCAAGCTCATACATGCTGCGCGAATCTTATCACGGACGAGAGGTTTCACTTGAGGCAGGTTTTCGCGTAATATGAGGCGAGCCAAAATATCGAATTATGAACTCAGACCTGAGCGAACGACAGACCCTGATACGCGGCCTGGGATTAGCCGCGGCTATTTCGGTGATCATCGCCAATGTGATCGGAACGGGCGTTTTCCTAAAGGCGCGCGTGATGACCTGCAACGTAGGCACCCCGACCTGGGTGATCGTGGCATGGATAGCGGCCGGCTTGCTATCACTTGCCGGAGCTCTCACGTACGCCGAGCTTACCGCGATGAAACCGCACGCGGCGGGACCATATGTCTTTCTCCGCGACGCTTACGGACGGCTGTCTAGTTTTATGTTCGGCTGGATGCAAATGTTCATCGCCCGGACCGGCTCGCAGGCAGGCGTCGCTGTCGTATTTGCGATTGCGCTCAATGATTATCTCGGCGGAGGCTTGAAGCAAACCCTGTTTCAGACATCGATCTTCGGCTACGCCTATGAGATCACATCGCTCCAGTTGATCGCCGTCGTAATGATCGCGATCTTTACGACCCTCAACTGCCTTTCCGTCAGTATGAGCGGGCAGATCGCGACCGTTTTGACGTTGGTCAAGATCGGCCTGGTACTGTTTGTCGGCCTGGGCGCCTTTATATTTGTTACCGGCGGCGGCCTGGAGAATTTTTCGCTTGCCGCGACCGGCGGCACTTGTGAGGGCGTCAATGAATCGATCAAATTCGGCTCGGCCGAATATTCCTTCCTGGCCGGTTTTGGCGCGGCTATGCTTGCGGCCCTCTGGGGCTATGACGGATGGGATAATTTATCCTTCGTCGCCGGCGAGGTCAAAGATCCGGGTCGCAATATCCCGATCGCGATCATCGGCAGCACCCTGATCATAATTTTTCTTTACGTTTCGGTGCATGTCGCCTACTTTTACGTTCTCGATCCGACCGCAATCGCATCGGTGTCGAAGGATTCGTCCGTCGCGATGGCTGTTGTCAGCAAGTTTTTTGGAGGCGATCTGGGCAGTCTGGCCACCGGTGTCGCTGTCGCGATCTTTACTGTGGGTTTAATGCTCTCCTCGCTTGGCACACTGCATACGTCGATCCTAAGCGCCTCACGCATTCCATACGCGATGGCAAAGGACGGCATGATGCTCGAGACCTTCGAAAAGCTGTCGATACAGGCTGTGCCGATCAACGGTGTACTTTTCCAGGGCCTGTGGGCCAGCATCCTGGCCCTGTCCGGCTCGTTTGACACGCTCACAGACTACGTCGTATTCGGGTCGTGGATATTCTATGGGTTGATAACGTCGTCGATCTTCATCTATCGGCGAAAACACCCGGATCTGCCCCGGCCATATCGTGCATTCGGATATCCAGTGGTTCCGGTCGTCTTTCTGTTGGTCACTGGCTGGCTGCTCGTTACCACGATGATCAGTTCGCCCGTGCAGTCATTTATTGGGATAGGGTTGATCGTCCTCGGGCTGCCTATCTATTATCTTTTGAACCGACCTGAGAAGGCATCGACGGAGGCCGGAGAGTAAAATGGCTTCTCAGGATAGGCGAAGCGGTATTGAACGGCGTGCGACCAATCGATATCAGGTTGATGTCGAGGTGCAATGGCAGGCGTCGGACAAAAGGGCGCCGGGATCTATCAGCGACGTTAGTCTTGACGGGTGTTTTGTACTTTGCTCGGGCGATGTTCAAGATGGCGATCAGGTCAAGGTCTTTATCCCGCTGGCTGACGGAATGAAAGTTGAATTCCTCGGCCATGTGACCAACTATGTTGTCGAGATCGGCTTTGGCATAAAGTTTGAACCGCTCTCGGCCGCCCCGCGGGATCTGTTGATGAAGATCGTTCGCTCGGCAGGGAATCGCTAGCTTTCCTCGATCCTGCGGTCAAGAGCTTCGGCAGCGACCTCGCGGTCATCAAAATGAAATTTATTTCCGCCCACTATTTGATAGGTTTCGTGTCCCTTGCCGGCAATAATGACCACATCATCCCGCCTTGCGAGCGCGACAGCACGATAGATAGCCTCGCGGCGGTCGGAGATGACCTCGTACTGAGAATCTGTTGACCTCACCCCGACCTCGATCTCACTAACTATTGCCATCGGGTCTTCGTTCCGCGGATTGTCGGATGTGATGATCACGACATCGCTGTGCCCACCGGCTATCTCTCCCATCGGCCGTCGTTTTGTCCGGTCGCGGTCACCGCCGCAGCCAAAGACCGTAATGACCCGACCTGGGGTTAGATCTCGAGCGGTCCGGAGAGTATTCAGAAGGGCGTCATCCGTGTGTGCGTAATCGACGACCACCGCGAAATCAGTGTCGTTCGGCACACGCTCGAAGCGGCCCGGGGCACCTACGCAGACGGCCAGGCCGCTGGCGATCGAATCTAGATCGTACCCGAGTTCAAAGACGGCCGCGGTCGCCGCGAGCATATTATAAACGTGCGGTTTCCCAACGAGCGGTGACTGGATCCGCCGCTGGCCGGCCGGAGAGTTCAGCATGAAAGAAGTTCCGCGCAACAGGGACACGTCGATATCAGCGGCGGAAAAATCCGGATCGTCGGCCGACAACGTCCCGAGAGACAAAGTTTTCACACTCTGGCCCGCGGACGATAGCTCGGCCGCAAGCTTTCGGCCCCACTCGTCATCAATATTGATGATGGCTGCACCGGGAGGTTCACCGAGACGGCCGTCGAAAAGCTTTTTCTTGGCGTCGTAGTAATTCTCCATCGTGCCATGATAATCGAGGTGGTCTCGCGTCAGGTTGGTAAAGACAGCCACTTTAAAGCGCAGCTGATCACAGCGATGCAGGTCTATCGCCTGCGAGGAGGTTTCCATGACGGCCATTGAGCAGCCGGCGTCGACGGCCGCACGCAAGAAACGGTTCGTGTCCGACGCTTCCGGAGTTGTCCGGACGGCGGGCTCGCTCTTTTCGCCTATGCAATACTCAACGGTCGTCAGCATCGCCGTCTTTCGCCCCGCGGCCTGGGCAAGTGCAAAACAGAGATAAGTCGTTGTTGTCTTTCCGTTCGTCCCGGTTATCCCTATCAGATCAAGTTCATGCGACGGGTTACCGTTAATAACCGCCGCGGCGCGAGCGAGGGCCTTGCGAGCATGGTCGACTTTTAGCCA
>DATLNN010000156.1:0-2204 GCA_035536695.1 Pyrinomonadaceae bacterium
TCGACAACGATCTGAACGACCTTCTCTATAGTCTCGGCACTGCCCACTGACGAGCCGCCGAATTTTAGAACTTTCATACGAGTCGGAGCACAGGTTGCGAAGCTGCGTTCGCGATCAAATCGCCTCCAATAAGGCTTTTAAGGAATCGTAATCGTTGCGGATCGCGATCGCCGCCGCTTTTTTTGCAAACAGTTCTTCGACGGCAGGCGGGATGGGCACGGCTTCCGCTAATATCTCGTTCACCGAGTCGAATTTTACCGGATGCGCTGTTTCCAGAAAAATGCCGGAGGTGCCAGGATATTGTTCGAGATGTTCGGCCAGGGCACGAAAGCCCACGGCCCCGTGGGGGTCGAGGACATAGCGATGGTCTCGATATACGGCGCGCAGCGTCGCAGCGGTCGCTTCGTCCGAAACACTGACGGCCTCAAGCTTCTCCTGCAGATCAATAAACTTATTGCCAAATATCTCGAGAATGCGTACAAAATTGCTGGGCGATCCAACATCCATGGCGTTCGAGAGCGTCGGTACGGATGGCCTCGGCCTGTAATCAGCCGATTCCATGAAGCGCGGCACTACGTCATTAGTGTTACACGCCGCAATGAACTTTCTGACCGGCAAGCCCGAAACGTGCGCCAGGATCCCCGCGGCCAGATTCCCAAAGTTGCCGCTCGGCACAGAGATAATGGGCGGTTCGCCTTCCCACTCGGCGAGCGCGTAAAAATAATAGATCTGCTGGGGCAGCCAGCGGGCGACATTGATGGAATTGGCCGAGGTCAGACGGACCTGCAGGTCGGTATCGGCCAGAGCGCGTTTGGCGAGCGCCTGACAATCGTCAAATGTGCCGTCTAATTCCAGCGCTGTCACATTTCCGCCGAGCGTCGTCAACTGCAATTCCTGCACGCGGCTGACCTTTCCCTTCGGGTAGATGATCACGACCTCGATGCCCTCGATCCCGTGAAAACCGGCCGCGACCGCCCCGCCGGTGTCGCCCGAAGTCGCCACAAGGACAACCGTTTTTCCTTCCTGATCGCGCGAGTAATATCGGAGGCATCGGCTCATAAAGCGGGCACCGACATCTTTGAATGCAAGCGTCGGACCGTGAAAAAGTTCGAGCGCGGTTATCCGTTCGGTCAGCGGAACGAGTGGAAAATCGAAGTTCACGGTCTCAGAGCAGATCTGGAACAGCGTCTCGTCAGTCATATCGTCGACAAATGGGCGTATCACCTCAAACGCGATCGATTCGCGCGACATAGACGAGAGCCGTTTGAGGAGGTCTGAAGCAAGGCGTGGAATTTCCGACGGAAAATAGAGGCCCTTGTCGTCAGGCTGGCCGACCAATACCGCGTCACGAAACGACACGGGAGGCGACTTTCGGTTTGTGCTAAAGTAGTGCATCGTGAGTCGAGATCGGCGGCGAGCGCAAAGGCATTATCATATAACGGGCTCCTCCGTTTACTAAATCATGGATCAAGTAAAGGTATCGGCCCCGGCAACCGTGTCTAACGTTGTATGCGGCTTTGACTGTCTAGGGTTCGCGCTTGGCGACCCGGCCGACTCGATGACGGTGCGAAAGATAAATGAGCCGGCGATCAGGATCATTCATCGCGACCAATATGGGCTACCCACCGACCCGGCAAAGAATGTCGCGGGCGTGGCGCTTCAGGCCCTGATGGATGCCTCAAAGGTCGATTTCGGCTTCGAACTCGAGATAACAAAAAGGATTAAACCCGGCAGCGGGATCGGTTCGAGTGCGGCCAGCGCATGCGGAGCCGTAGTCGGTGCCAACCGCCTATTAGGGGATCGTTTTTCCAATGCCGAGCTTGTTGACCTCGCCATGGCGGGCGAACTCCTGGCGTCCCGCTCGCGCCATGCAGACAATTTAGCTCCGTGCATATTTGGCGGATTTGTCCTTGTGCGCTCCAGCGAGCCGGTCGATATCGTTCCCCTCGAATGTCCGCCGCTTTTTGCGACTGTTCTGCACCCGCAGATCGAGATCAAAACAAGCGAGGCGAGGGCGATGCTCCCGCGGCAGGTCCCGCTCGCAAGTGCGGTCCGGAGCTGGAGCAATCTTGGCGCTTTTGTGGCCGCCCTCTCAAGCGGTGATCTAGACCTGATGGCCCGCTCGCTCGAGGACACGATCGTCGAACCAGTGCGCAAGTCCCTTATCCCCCGGTTCGACGATGTCAAAGCCGCCGCTATGGCCG
>DATLNN010000157.1:0-6582 GCA_035536695.1 Pyrinomonadaceae bacterium
AACCAGACGGGATCGATGTCTTTCGAGTCGGTCCACGGCGGCGAGACGAGGTCCCAGGTTTTGAGATCGACGATCCAGATCGGACGGTTTTGCCCACCGCGATAATTGCGGCGCTCGTCGTCCCACGAGGAGTTCATCCGATAGGCGATGTGAGCCCCGTCCGGCGAGATCTTGCCCTGAAATCCTCGGGGCAGCGGCATCGGCTCCTCGACGCCGCCCACAGCGGGTACGGTCCAAAACCTCGCGGTTCCGCCCGGGGCCCACGTCGCACGGCCCGAGGTGAACATGATGGCCTTGCCGTCCGCGGTCCAGCCCTGCACAAGGTCGCCGCCCGAATGCCACGTAAGACGCTTTGGCTCGCCGCCCTCTGCCGGGACGATGTAAACGTCCTGATTGCCGGCATATTCGCCGCTAAAAGCTATCCATTTTCCATCGGGCGAAAACTGCGGATTCAGCGTCTGACCCTGAAAGCTGGTCACACGTCGTGCCACGCCGCCCGATCGTGGCACGACCCAGATGTTTTGAGCGTAGGCAAACGCGACCTGCGTAGCGCTTGCGGTCGGCATCCGCAGCATCCGAGTGCCCGTCGCTTGGGCCAGGGCGAATGAAACGGTGACCAGGATTACAGCCGACAGGATAAACATTCGGGGACAGACACCCGGCATTGGGAAGCGATGAAACATTGATTTTCTCCAGATGAACTCTTTATGGTTGTGCGGCTGATTTTACCACGAGCCGGCCTTGGGGCAAACCGAACCGCGGTGTCAGTACCTGCCCGACCTCCTAGCGACTCGTGAGCCTCGCTCTGCTCGCTCACTGGCGAGCGAGACGCTCGCACTCCAGTCGGATCTGGTAAGATTTGCAACAAAGGAGCAGCCGGGAGCGTGAAAAGACATCGGACCTGTGTTCGTGCTAGAATTTTTGGTGCTCAAGGCCGCTTGTCCGCAGTAATTATCGCATAGTGATAGAAAAGTTAAATCTCGCCACACATCCCTTTAGAAATCGAGTACTGCCTTATTTGGCGGCTGGGCTTATGCTTGTCGTCGGAGCGGCCGCGGGTGTTTATGACGTGGTCCGGCTAAGGGAAAATGCAAAGCAGAACGAACTGCTAGCAAGGTCGATCGAAGAGCGGCAGGGGGAGATCGGACGACTCAAGGGCGAGGGCGAAAAGGTACAGCAGCTGCTGACGCCCGAGCAAAAGGCACTGCTGAATGCGTCGCATAAACTTGTTTCGAACAAGGCCTTTGGCTGGTCGCGTCTGTTTGCCGACCTCGAATCCGTCCTGCCGCCCAGCGTCAGCGCCTCGCGGATCGCGGTTGAGAATATATACCAGGACGGCGACCGGATACGGGCCGAATTGGAGTTTGGCGTCCTAAGCCGCGACTATCCGGCAGTTATGTCGATGATCGACAGTATGAATAATTCGGGGCTATTCCGCGCCGAGCTGCGGGGCCAGGACCTGCAGCAGAACGAGCGGACCACGTTTACCGAATATACATTTCGTCTTATTTACACGCCGGCGTATGGATATGCGACCGGCCCCACGACGAATATCGCCCAGAATGAGACCGGAGGCGGAGCCCAATAATGACCGATCCTAATGCCGAACCAGCAATAGTCGTAGATCCCGCGGGCGAACCAGAGGTCGTTGTCACCGAGATGGCGGAGATTTACGTGCCCGCGAACCGCCCGCGAAAGGTGTACGGTGGCATGTGGGGCCCGCTTGAGATCGGCGCCGTGTCGGTCGCGGGCCTGGTGGTGCTTCTCGCCGGCGTTTTGTACTTTTTTTGGGTCGTCCCCTCGGACCGCGAACTCGCCCGAAATAGATCGGAGGCCGAACGCCTAGATGCCGAACTCATCTCCGCCAAGTCAAAATATGGCGAGATCACGGACACGCAGACTGAGGTTGAAAAGATCGTCGCCAGCGTCGACGATTTTGAAGCCAGGTTTCTGCCGCTGCCGTCGACGGGGCAGACCGCACTTTATCAACGGCTGAACGGACTGCTGGCGGCTTATGGCCTGACCAATACGACGGGCCCCGACTATGCCCCGCTGGAGACGGCCGAACTGGCGCCCGGCCAGCAGTCGGAAGAGGAAAAGGGGCGGTCGAAATACCGGAGCCTCTACCCGGGCGTGTATGTCTCAACGACGGTTGAAGGCTCATATCACAATCTCAGGCGCTTTATTCGCGAGATCGAAACCGGACGGGAATTTATAATCGTCAGCGCTGTAGAGCTGGCCCCGTCGGATACCGAAAGCCGTAAACCTCAACCCGAAAAGCAAAATCCGAACGCTCCGTTCGATCCGGCGAAAGCCCAGAATTTTGGCCAGGGTGGTTTTGGCGGCTTCCAAACGCAGGCCCAGCCGCAGGTGCGGGCCCGCCCCAAGGGTAAGACCCATGGCGAGACTGTTAGTCTTCATATAGAAATGGCGGCCTATTTCCGCCGGCCGAATTTTACGCCGACGGTGCAGTAATTTAATGAAGATCGTGTTTTTAGAAGGTAAAACATCGACGGAGCGGAACAAGATCATCGCCGCCGGAGTGCTTGGCGTAGTGGCACTTGTGGCCCTCTTCATGGCGTTTGGCCCGAGCCTGGGCAGCAGCAGCTCGGCGACCTCGGTGAAGGTTACGACGGCTACGCCAAAGCCAGCGCCGCCGGTCACCGCGGTCAAGCCCGACCAGGTGTTACCGACGGCCGCGGATCAGGCTTTTGTTTACGAAACGACGCCGGTGGTTTACATCCCGGGCCGGTCGTACGCACCGGACCCGGGCAGAAACATCTTTGCCTTTTACGAGCCTCCGCCGCCGTGTCTTGATTGCCCGACGCCGACACCTAAACCGACACCGCCGCCGCCGCCGCCAACCCCGGCGCCGACGCCGCCGATGATGGTCACGTATCTCAACCCGCCGAATCTGTTTGCGGGCATCGCCGGATTTAAGCTTCAGGTTGGCGGTAACAATTTTACGCCGGATTCGCGGATCTACTTCAATCAAAACGAGCTGCCGACAGTTTTTGTAAATCCGCAGACCCTATCGGCAAACATACCGGCAAACTTTGTTACCCAGGAGGGTCCGCGGCAGATAATCGTACAAACGCCCGACGGCAAGCTGTATTCGAACCAGATGATGCTAACAGTACTACCGCAGCCGAAGCCGACCGTGGAGTACATCGGCATGATCGGACGCAAGCTCTACCATAACGATACGGCGTATTTCCGCGAGAAGGGCACGCCAACAGAATATAGGGCGCGTCTGAACGATGTCGTCAACGGGCGATTTCGTCTGGTTGATATCTCGGCCGCCGAGGTTATTTTTGAGGATACCCAGCTGGGCTTTCGCCATCGGGTACCTATAGCCAAGGCATCGCCCAGCACGGGCTCACCGCAGGGCCCGCGGGGCTTCCCGTCGAGTGACGGCTTTGTGCCGTTCAATCCTAATCCCGGCGTAATGCCGATGCAGCCTGGCGGGATCCCCGGAATTCCGGCCAATATCCAGCCGGCCCCGCAGCCGCAGCAGACGCCGCAGCGGCCAACACAGCGACAGCCGAGCGAGAAAAAAGACGTTGACGACGATGGCAATGGCTAAGCAGGCAAACACAGAGAGCGGCATGACGTTGCTCGCCGTGATGGCGGTCATGACCGTTTTTGCCATTGGCCTGCTCGCCGTCGCCCCCACCATCCAGCAAGAGATCCAGCGTGAAAAGGAGCTTGAGGCCATCAGGCGTGGCGAGGAAGTTGCCGAAGCCATTCGCCAATATGTTCAGCACTACGGCGGCTCAAGACTGCCGAATTCGATGGACGACCTTCTCGAGGGCCTGCCGTACGGGACAAAGAAGCGCCAGATACTGCGTGCCTCAGCCGCCGTCGACCCACTGAGCGAAGACGGCCGGTGGCGGCTGATCGAAGCCAACATAGACGGGATCGGCAATTTCGCCCGCCGCGTCCAGGATTACAACGGCGGGCAGCTGCCGCCTAATCCGGGCCAGGTCTTTGACCGGTATGCGATGGTTATCGTCAATTCACTGAACACCGACACCGACGGCGATGTTGACGATGAGGACGAAAGTTTTGACGTGGTCACCGAGAATACACCGTTTATCGGTGTCGCCAGCCAGTATCGCGGAAAATCTGTTATTTCGTATTACGGAGTTGAAAACGCTTCAAAGTGGGTGTTCACTCCGCTCTTTCGCGGCACGGGCCGCGGGAATATTCCACGCGGGGTCCGGCCGCCCCGGCCGGCCAATCCCCCACGAAACTAAGAGACCTGATCTCCCCGGGGCTGGGGAACGCCATTAGAGACGTCACTTCCTCACTTGTAATCAAAGACTATGTTTGCAAACGCCTTGACGCCGACGTCGAGGCGGCTGTCGTCAAGCATAAAATCGGGCGTATGATGTGCGGCGGCGGTTTTTGGATCTTTTCCTTTCGGCATTCCGCCGACAAAGAAGTAAAACGACGGGGCTTTTTCGCCAAAGAACGAAAAGTCTTCGGCGCCGGTCGTCCACTCATTTTCGATGACATTCTCTTTGCCCGCCGCCTTTTCCAATGACGGCAGCATTTTCCTGACGAGTTCCGGCGTGTTGTAGGTGACGAGCGTCTTATTGTCTATCGAGACCTCTGCCGTGGCGCCCATGCTCTCTGCGATCTTGGTCGCGGTAAGCCTGATCTTATTGTGAACATCCTTTTGCATTGCCGAATCGAGCGTGCGGATAGTGCCTGACATCGTCATTTCCTCCGATATAATATTCTCGCGCACACCGCCGTTGATCCGGCCGATGGTTATTACGACGGGCGCCTTTGTCAGCTCAGATTCGCGGGCGACGATCATTTGCAGGCCAATATAAATCTGGGACGCGACCGCTATGGGATCGATGCCCGACCAGGGCTGCGAGCCGTGAGTCTGCTTGCCCTTGACCTTGATCGAAAACCAGTCGCTCGCGGCCATGGCGGCCCCGTATTTGTATTTGATCTTGCCGATCTCGGTCTGAGAGTTGACGTGGATGCCAAAGATCGCGTCGATCTTCGGATTGTCCATCACGCCTTCCTTGACCATGTCGGGCGCGCCGCCGGTCTCGCCGGCAGGCGGGCCCTCTTCGGCAGGCTGGAAGATGAACACGACGGTGCCCTTTATCTTATCTTTCATTCCCGTCAGCACCTCGGCCGCGCCCATGAGCATCGCAACGTGAGTGTCGTGGCCGCAGGCGTGCATGACACCAACCTTTTGACCGTTGAATTCGGCGGTTTCCTTCGAGGCGAACGGCAGCGAGTTTCGTTCGGTCACCGGCAAGGCATCCATATCGGCACGTAGCCCTATTACCGGACCCGGCGACCCGCCCTTGAGAATGGCGACAACGCCGGTTTTGGCTATGCCCGTCCGGACCTCGAGGCCGAGCTTACGCAAATGGTCCTCGACGTATTTCGCCGTCTTGACCTCGCGGTTGCTGAGCTCGGGATATTGATGGACGTGTCGGCGCCACTCGACGAGTTTAGGCATGATCTTCGCGGTCGCCGCGTCGATCTCCTTGCTCATATCGACCGCCCATCCGGCGTTAAAGAGAAAAATAACCGTAAGGAACGCCGTCAGCACTATTCGCATTTTTGAATTACCTCCAGGAAATTGAGAATGGGTACATTGTAGCGCGCTAGCTGCGAGAGTCGCCGTCATCGCGAAGTGAAACATTCCCACAGGCGACACGTAACGATTGCTGTGGCCACCTCAGACCTGAAACCAGCGAACCTCGGAGCAGGACAATTCTACGGCAGGGTCCCTCAAAAGCGCCCTACCAGGACGGCGATATTGTCGGAGATCGTGCACCCGACCGCGGTTGTCGTGCCCGAACATTCGCACGAATTGGCTTATTTCACGCTGATCCTCGGCGGGGCCTATGCCGAACGATTTGGCCCGCACACGCATGAACATCGGGCCATGTCGATCCTCTGGCATCGGGCGGGCATCTCGCACAAGGACCAGATCGGCCGGCATGGTGCCCGTTGTTTCACGGTCGAGGTAAATCGTGAGGCGATGAAGAGTCTTGGCGAGTATACGACTGAGCCGCTCGATCTCTCGGAACGTGGTACGACGCTCGTCTCGCTGGCCTCGCGATTGTTCTATGAATTCAAAAATTGGAACGACGGGTCCGAGCTGATTGCTCAGGGATTGACGCTTGAAATGCTTGGTCGCGTCGCAATAAGTTCGAACGAGCGGATGCTGACGCGGCCAGCGTGGCTAAGCGGAGTGGTAGAAAAGCTGCGCGCCGAATATCTCGACGGATTCTCCATGGAATTGCTCGCTGCGGGGGCCGGAATTCACCCTATCCACCTGGCCTTCGTCTTCCGACGGTTTTACGGACAGACGATCGGCGAGTACGTTCAGCAGCTTCGCGTGAATCAGGCTTCGCGCCTGCTTGTGGAAGGACGGGCGCTTGCCGATGTGGCATACGAAACCGGATTTGCGACCAAAGCCACTTTAACCGCACCTTCAAACGCCGCGTCGGGATCACGCCCGGTGCATTTCGAGCTTCACTGCAATGAGGCAGAAGCGCCACGTCCAGTGGTGTGACCTATGCACAAGCCCGCGCGTAA
>DATLNN010000158.1:0-5517 GCA_035536695.1 Pyrinomonadaceae bacterium
TTTTTGCCTTGGGCGGTCCCATCAGATGGAGCCTCGGCGGGCTTTTTGACTTCGACAGGCACATCTGACGGAGCCTCGGCCGGCTTTTTGACTTCGACAGGCACATCAGCCGGAGCCACGTCCGGCTTCTTGACTTCGACAGGCACCTCAGACGGAGTCACGTCCGGCTTTTTGACTTCGACAGGCACATCGGACGGAGCCACGTCCGGCTTTTTGACTTCGACCGGCACATCAAACGGAGCCACGTCTTTGAAGCTAACGGCTGTCCCTTCCAGCCGGATCTTGTAGATGCCTGAGTAGCCGCTGCTGCTTCCGTACCTGAGTCCCTTGATGCGAATAATGATGTCCTGGGTCTTGGCGAGGTTCACGTTCTTCGTGACCCGTTCGCTGCCGCCGTCTACCGCTTGAACGAGCATGTTTGAGACAACCGCTCGATTGTTACTGCCCAACAGATCGACCGTGGCTCCGGCATTAGTCTCGTTGGCTGCGACCTCAACGGTGACGGTCAGTTTTCCAGGTCCGGCTTTGAATTTGTAGACGTATTCATCGTCGGTGCCGTCGAGCTCGTCCGAGATCTCACCGTTTGTCATGAAGCTCGCGGCCGTCAGGGCATCGAGTGTCGTCACCCTTTCCGATTGCTGTTTCTGACCGAAACTCGGCCTGATCGAAATAACCAGCAGCATTGCAGCCGCCGCGAAGGCGACCACAATCGACCGCATCGGGAGTGTGTTGAAAGTTTGAGTGTTCATAAATTCTCCTAAACTAAGGGACGACAAAAGCAGCGGTTGACAAAGTCTTTCCGGCGGCCTTTAAGACAAACCTATAGTGGTGGTTCCGTTGCAAATTCAGCTGGATCGAAGCCATTTTCGGTTGTTTCCATACGGGGGATTGCGGTGAGTGCTCCGTCGAAAACGCAGGAATTTCGGCCCCGTTGTCCATCGAGACAAAGACCTCTACACCAGGATGATCTGGCCCGCCTTCCCACCCGAGAACAACGATACCCAAGGGATGGCCGGGTGTAGGAATTATTGGCTGGCTCGCGGTGATGAACGGCGGCGTTGGTGGCTGGGGCGCCGGCTTCGCCTTGCCCGAGGATCTGATAGGCTTCGGTATGACTGGGGGCGGCGGCGGGCACTTTAGCACTCCCTCGCTGTACCACGTTAAGCGAACGTTGGGGGTGTTCTTCTCATACGCTTCACCGTCTAATCTGCCCGTGGGTAGGACCTTCCCGATATAGACCCCAATTGTATAGTTATTCCAAAATATCTGGATGCGGAAACTGTCGCCATCGATCTCCCCGTCGACCGGGCCCTTTAGGCGTTTCCCCTCGCTTAGGAGGATGGCATCCGCCGTTCCGGTAAGCGCCCTGCCCTTTTGCTCTAACGTGACGTCGAAAGGCAGTTGTCCCCGCTGGACAATTTTCAGAGATCCGTTTGCATCCCACTTTGCGCACTGCGCCTGGGCTGACATCGGCAGCAAGGCCAGGACCGAAGCAAGCAATAGAGAATAAATAAGCGGCGCACGCTCAATAATCAACTTGGTATTTTTTACTGGATTTAACATTGAAACTATTCCTCCGATATTTAGAGCGGACAGGCCGACAGCGGGAAAATTCTTTGTTTTTCACCCGCACTGCGCTATGATTCCCGTATCGCTACCAAGGATCAGGACTCGCACACGCGTGTTCAACATTCTGTCCGCTCAGTTAGGAATTTAAGCTGGAGCTGCAGGAATGTCTTTGGATTTAGCATCAAAAAATCATCAATTAAACTTCAAAGTGCTTACAGCGCGGCCACACAACCCTTACGAGTTCGGGGATTTTAGACTCGATGCCGGCGCTAAGCTTCTCTATCGCAATGACGAGCAGATATCTCTCACGCCGAAGGCGGTCGAGACGCTTATCGCCCTGGTCGAGAGACGCGGCGAGGTCGTACGGAAGGACGAGTTGATGCACGAGATCTGGGCGGACACGATCGTCGAAGAATCGAACCTTGCTCAGTATCTTTACCTTCTTCGAAAGACCCTCGGCGAAACCGTTGAGGGGAAACCGTATATCGAAACCTTAAAGCGGCGCGGATATCGTTTCAACGGTACGGTTCGTGTGGTGAATAGCTCGAATGGGGCGATCGCGCCGACTGAGAACGATGAAGAACCTGATACGCTTTCCACCGAACAACCCCGGTCCGCAAACATAGTCCCTCGCCGGGTTGAATCACGCGGCAACGTTCGGGCGTTTAGCCAGGCCACTGCCAGGCGCGAGGCACCGCAGCCCGTCAACGTCGAGCGGACGGACAATATTTATTCGGTTTCCGATTGGCAACGCCCCCCGCAAGCCGATACATTGCCGCCGGTTGTTTTGCCTGCTCGTTCCAAGTGGTTAGCGCCGGCGGCCCTCGTCCTTTTGGCAGCGGTACTAACCGGGATCGCATTCGGTGTTTACAAATTTTCGACGAGCGGCCCGATCGCCGACACGCGAATCGTTCCTTTCCTCGGATCCGACCTTACCCGCCTCACTACTACCGGCCGGTCAAAACGCGTCGCGATCTCGCCGGACGGGCGTTATGTTGCGCACATTATGGCCGCTGAGGATGGTGACAGCGTGTGGGTGCGCCAGGTCGCGGTCGCGAACGACACGCGGATCGCGGGCCCTTTGCTGAGCGACCTGGTCTGGGTCACATTCGCACCGGACGGCAATTTTATTTATTACCTCTCTCTGGACAGGGACAAGGGCGAGCCTGAACTGTTTCGGGTACCCGTCCTGGGCGGCCCGATCGTAAAGGTCGCAAACGATATCGGGGCACCGACTTTTTCACCCGACGGGACCAGGATCGCCTTCATGATACAGAACAGGGAAGAAAGCAGGCTGATCGTCGCCGATGCCGCCCGCGCCGCTGAGGTGATGCAAATGTCGCGCGAAGCGCCCGATCACTTGAAACCGAACGAAGTGGTGCTATCGTCACGCTTCGAACCCGATTACCTCAATATGTTCTGGTACGCACCGGCGTGGTCTCCCGATGGCAAGAACATTGCGTTCCCGGTAAATCAGAGCGATGAGAACGGCCGTTATGAGACGGTAATGGCGATCGACGTCGAGACGCGTGTCGAACGCAGGCTAACCGACGCCCGTTGGCAGCAGGTCGGACAGCCCCGTTGGCTGGCAGACGGCCTCGTCGTGTCGGCGTCCGAGACATCGACCGGCCCAAACCAGCTATGGCATATCTCGCTGCCCGACGGCGCCGCATCACGCATTACGCGTGACGTGAACAGTTATCAAAATCTCAGTCTCACATCCGACGCAAAAACACTGGCCGTCACACAGCGGCACGTCGTTTCAAACATCTGGACGCTTGGCGGGAACGCGGCGGGCGCAAAGCAGATAATGTCTGAGGCCGGCTGGCTCAACGAACTGATCTGGCTGCCCGACGGCCGACTCGCATATACCTCAAACGCCGGCGGCAGCTCCGATATCTGGACCATGAACGCAGACGGTTCGGGTATTCGCCAGCTCACGGTCGGTGCAAATGCGAGGCTCGGGCTTACCGTCACGGTCGATCAGAAGCAGCTGATCTTCGCCGCCGAGCGCGACGGCAAGTACAACCTCTGGCGGGTCAATATCGATGGATCGAACCTTCAGCGAATAACCAGCGGCGATGGCGAATTCTATCCGCAATGCACCCCGGACGGCCGCTGGATCGTTTATCAGTCGGGCGGAAATTACCCGACGCTATCGAAAATGCCGATCGGCGGCGGCGAGGCCACACCTATAACAAAGACAACAGCATCACGGCCTTCGATCTCGCCCGACGGCAAGCTCGTCGCCTATCATTACCTCGATTCCAGCTTCGAAAGGTCCCGCTGGGGCATCGGCATCACCCGCCTCGAAGACGGCGAACGCATCAAGCGTTTCGACTTTCCATCGACGGTCGTCGAACGGCTCGTGAAATGGACGCCCGACGGAAAGGCGATCGCCTTCCTCAACAGCCCCGGCGGAGTGCCAAACATCTGGACACAGCCCGTCGACGGCGGCGACCCAAAGCCCCTTACCGACTTCCCCTCAGACAGCATCATCACCTTCAACTGGAACACCGACGGCACCTCCCTCGCCGTCATCCGCGGCGTCGAAACAAGTGACGTCCTCCTAATAAACCGAGCCGCCTCAAAATAAGGAAAGCGGCTCTTATGCCGCTTGGGACGAGCGCGTGAACGTGACCTATGCAGCGGTGCTCGGTTGTCTCGGCACACGGTAAACTGTGACGAGAAGCACTTCGAGTTTGTGTGCCCGACTGTACAACGTTAATCAAGATCCATTCGCTTCATCAGGTCTGCGAATCGCGGTGAAGAACGCAGGTTGTTCCACTTTGGATCGACCATGAGAAAAGTCATTTTCGGATCACGTTCGGCGAAACCTTTCTCCAGCCAGTGCAAGGCACTCTCGGTATCACCCAGCCCATTGTAGGCGGTTGCGAGATGGGTAGCCGGCATCCCGCGCGTTCTTGCGATCTCGAGCATTTCCCTAAGCACCCTTTCCGATTCTTCGCGATTTCCCATCTTCGCCAAAGTGTAGCTCTCGAGCCCGATCGAAAAAGTCGATGCCGCCGAGAGAGCCCTTGCCTTTCGCGCTGCGGCCAGCGCTTCCGGATACATCCTTTTATCGATATACACGAGAGCCAAGAAGGAATGCGGCATCCAGAAATTCGGTGCAAGGTCGAGGGTTTTTTGCAGCCTGTCGAGCGCCTCATCGTGCTTGCCTGCATGAAACAGAAACTGACCTTCGAGCGCGCCGGCAAACGGGAACAGTGGGTCGAGCTCGCGGGCCAGTTTCACTTCGCTGAGGGCCTCTTGATGCCTGCCGGTGTTCGACAATACATGTGCGTAAAAGAGATGTGCATTGACATCGTTCGGATTCAGTTCGAGCGCCCGACGTAAATGTTGTTGGGCACCGTCCCAATCCCAGTCAGCCCAGAACTTGGTCATCCCGAGCGCCGTGTGGCCCTCGGAAAAAGTTTCGTCCAGCTCGATAGCACGGTTCGCGGCCGCCCTCGACTTTGCGAAAGAGTCCGCATGCGATATCTCAGTACTGAGCGCGACCCCTCGATAAGCGCCGGAGATCCCGGCGTAAGCGAGAGCGTAGTTCGGATCGAGATCGATCGCCTGCTGGAAATACGCGATTCCCTGCCGGATCTCGTCCGGTAAAAGCTTATGGACGTGGTATCGGCCTCGAAGATAGAGTTGATAGGCCTCGACGTTTTCCGTATACCGCTTACTCATTTGCGCGGTGTCCGACGGCGTCAGCTTGACTTTCAAATTCCGTGCGACGGCCTGGGCGATCTCGTTCTGTGCCGCGATAACATCAGTAGTCGTACTTACATACTGATTTCCCCAAATTTGCGAGTCATCGGCAGCATTGATCAACCGGACGTTGATTACCAGTTTGTCTCCGACCTGCTTAATATCGCCGGTAACCAGGCTATCGACGCTCAAACGCGATGCGATCGCGCGCGTATCGGACTGGTCATT
>DATLNN010000159.1:0-6118 GCA_035536695.1 Pyrinomonadaceae bacterium
ATTATGTATTCGAACCGCCGGGCGGATGGTGTGCTACTCGAAGCAATGATAAAGGCTGATGCAAAGAACGACCTTATTCCTAAATTGGTCCGCGGCCTACTCGCCCACCGCACGAAAGGCCATTGGGGCAGCACGCAGGAGAATGTATTTATCCTGCTTGCCCTCGACAAATACTTCAACGCATTTGAAAAGGTCACGCCCGATTTTGTAACCCGGGTTTGGCTCGGAAACACATACGCAGGCGAAGAGGCTTTCAAGGGCCGGTCGGTGGATTCGAAACAGCTCGATATACCGATGTCCTATCTGGTGGATCAGGGCGGCACCTCGAATCTGATCCTCGACAGACAGGGAGCGGGCCGTTTGTACTACCGCATTGGCATGAAATACGCTCCGACAAACCTGAAACTCGCGCCCGCCGACTATGGGTTTACCATCCTGAGGAAATACGAGACGATCGACGATTCGGCTGATGTAAAACAAAATGCCGATGGCTCGTGGGTGATCAGATCGGGTGCGCGCGTTCGAGTTCGATTGACGATGGTGGCACAGGCCCGCCGTTATCACGTGGCACTCGTTGATAACCTGCCTGCCGGACTCGAGATCCTCAACCCGGGACTCGCGGTGACCGAAGCGGTTCCGGCCGACACGCGTGGCAATACCGAGGTGGTGACCTACGGCACCCGTTCGCTCGGGCACAGCTGGTGGTGGCGACAACACTGGTTCGAGCATCAGAATTTCCGCGATGAGCGGGCCGAGGCTTTCGCTTCGCTGCTCTGGGAGGGCGTCTACAATTACTCGTACGTCGCCCGCGCGACAACGCCCGGCCAGTTCGTCGTTCCGCCGGCAAAGGCCGAAGAGATGTACGCGCCGGAGACATTTGGGCGAACGGGAACGGATTTTGTTAGAGTTGAGTAGCTTCGGGGCGGAAACGACATTACGATGGACAAAACAGCGATGTTCTCTCTCTTTATCATTGCGATCTTGGCTCTGGGGTGCGGGCTTCGCGGCGGTGCGAATGCTGAAGATGCGGCTTCTACCGCACCGAATCCGGGCCCGTCCGAAGAACAGGCGGCAAGGCCGTCGACACCAGTCAACGCCGCCGCGACGTCCGGCGGGAACTCGGTGTGCGGACCCGTTTCGATGGCTGGGAAAGTTTTCGTTCGTAAACAATCTTTCGCGTTCGATCACGAACCTTTTCGTGGCGGATGTTTTGTGACGTTCGCGTCGAAGGACGACATGGTTGACGAGCGTGACGTGCCTCGCGGTTCTACGTTTCATATCTTCAAAGAGGCAAAAAAGGTTTACGATTTTCCGGATGCATTCGGCGGCCAGACCGCGTGCTGGGTGGAAGCGGTATCATTCAAGGACCTGAACGCTGATGGCAAGACCGACGTCATAATGGCGGGGAAGTGCCTCGGTGCCAGAGATTCTTACCCGGCAAACGCCGTGTACGCGAATACCGGGCGTGAATTTACCACCAATGACGAAGCCAATAATAAGCTCGAATCGCTCAGGACGTCCGCGCAGATCGAGCAGTACGTAAAGCGTAACCTCAACGAGTTTTTCTAACGCGTCTCGATAGGAATGAGGTCTTCGGCCCCTCCGTTTTCTGCATGGAGCCGGATCGGGACTATAACCGGTTCATCAAAACCGGCCGCCTCATAAAAGGGCTTCATCTCGCGGTAATCACGGTGTATGCGGTTCGCGAGGTTGTGAGCTTCATCCCGAAGTACCTGAAGCATCGCGTGGGCCGGGCTCGACGCGTCGTAGGCGATCTTGTCGCCGCCCTCTGTTAAAAAATACGAAACTGCCGAATGTTTTGACTTGGGTTTAACAGCCCCGACCAGAGGAGCCCGGACGGCGCCGGTTTCTTGGATCGCACGCCTGACGGCTCCGATCTGTGAGGTGCCGCCGTCCAGCATGATGAGATCGGGAACGGGAAGCGTCGGATGGCTAAGACGCGTGATGACGGTGTCGGTCAGGGTCGAAAGCTCTGTTTTCTTCGTGGAACTGTCTGGAATTACGATCAGATATTCTTCCGACTTAAAACGACCGTTTACCCAAACAGAGGAAGCTCCGACGAAGCCGGTGCCCGAGATATGGGCAACATCAAAACACTCGATGCGCCCGGGACCTTCCGCTAACCCGAGTATGTTCTTTAGTTTGAACTTGATAACCTCGGGCGTCGCAATAGGTTTTGCCCTGTCCAATTCGTGCTCGTCGCGGTTGAGATGAAGGCCGCGGATCGCATTCGCACCCTTTATCGTAACTACGATCCGTGCCTCGCGGCCGAAACGCTCGGAGAGGTGCCGGGTCAGCTCGCGGCGACCGTGAAAATCCCGGGAAACACGTATCTCTCGGGGCAGGTGCGAGACGTAAAACGAGCCGATTATCTCCGCCAGAGCGATATCCGAGGACTCAGCATCGTAACGATCGATCGTGAACGCCTTTCGTCCGAGAACGTTGCGGCCCCGGTGAGTTACCAGAAAAACATTTGTTCCCTCCGGCGTGTCGTCGACCGCATAGCTGTCGACGGAATCATCTAGCCAGACCCGCCATCGAGGCTGCTTCCAGTAGTTCTCGGCCGCCAGCAGGATGTCGCGGTACCTCGCTGCCTTTTCGAAATCGAGCGCCTCGGCGTGCTCGTCAATAACGCGGTTTATCGCGTGAATGAACGTTCCTCGTTGGTCGGCAATAAATAGCCGCGCCAATTCCGCGATCTGCCGGTATTCATCTGCCGGGCAAAGCCGAGCCACACACGGTGCGAGACAGCGTTTCCGATAAAACTGAGTACAGGGCACAGCCCACGACCCGTCAAGCTCGATGTCGCAGCCGCGCAGGCGAAACACTCGGTTGATGAAGTCGATCATTATTCGCATCGCGGTCCTGGTCAGGTATGCTCCGTAATAGTCAGCGTCATCGCCTTCTTCGATCCGGCGCGTTGCGAGCACACGCGGCAGCGGCTCGCGCGTGACCTTAAGGTGCGGATAGCGGCCAGCACCGAGATCGAAGATATTATTGACGGTAAGGTCGTTCTTCATTCAAAGGCCGACGGGCGGGCGGCGTAGCCGCCAAATCTTTGTAGAATCGAGCAGAAACACGACCCTCCAGCGGCGTAGCCGCGACATCTCTCTGCCCCTAATCGAATAAATACCGATCATCATACGCCGCTTCTGTGTTCCGTTCGTCGGTTTTCTACAAAGATCCCACGCCTAAGGCGTTCCAGGTCGAGGCATTTTACTTCTTTGTTTCACCCTGAAATGCCTCCAGCATTTCATTTATTGTCTCCAGCGAATCGGCCTCTTCGATACGCTTATCCTCGCGCCAGCGCAGGATGCGGGGGAAGCGTACGGCGACGCCTGATTTGTGGCGGCTGGAGCGCTGCATGCCTTCGAAACCAAGCTCGAAAACGAGCTGGGGCTTGACCGCACGGACCGGACCGAATGTTTCGAGGGTGTTGTCGCGGACATAGCGGTCTACCTTTCGGATCTCAGCATCGGTCAGGCCTGAATAGGCTTTGGCGAAAGGTACCAACTCGTCGCCCTTCCATACGGCGAACGTGTAGTCAGTGAAGAGATTCGAGCGCTTGCCCGAACCTTTTTGAGCGTAGATCAGAACGGCGTCAACGGTAAGAGGATCAACCTTCCATTTCCACCAGTCGCCTCGATGGCGGCCGACGCGATATGGCGAATCGCGGTGTTTAAGCATAAATCCTTCGACACCCAGGCTGCGGCTCGTCTCGCGTTTCTCGGCCAATTGCGACCATGAGCGGGCCTTGACTGTTTCGGTAGGGCGAAAGATCCGAGCGGCGTCCGGGCTTAGCCCGGCGAGAACATCTTCGAGCAGGCCGCGTCTTGTTTTCATTTCAAAGGAGCGGATGTCACGCCCTTCGTATTCCAGCAGATCGTAGCACTGCAGTATGATCGGAACCTCTTCGAGTATCTTTGCGGACAGGTTCTTTCTGCCAATGCGCCGCTGCATTTCTGAAAATGGCAGCACGCGCCCCTCGCGCCAGGGCAGCAGCTCGCCATCCAGCACGGTGCCGTTTGTCAGCTCCCGCGCAGCCGACTCGATCTCCGGGAAACGTTCGGTCATCAGGTCCTCGCCGCGGGACCAGATAAACACTTCGCCGGCGCGCTTGATCACTTGCGCCCGGATGCCATCCCATTTCCACTCGGCCTGCCAATCGCCAACGTTACCCAAGTCGTCAGCGGGGAAGTCGAGCTGGTGAGCCAAATGAAAGGGAAACGGCCTGGCGATAGGCGTCTCATCCGGGTCGAGTTCTGGGTCGAGCAGATCTCGAAAGAAGGCCTCAGACGGTGACCAGTCGCCCATCAGGCGCATCGCGATCACATCTGTCGGCAGTTCGGAAAGCTGCGAGAGGGCACGAATGACCAGCAACTGCGACACGCCCACGCGAAACGCCCCGGTGATGAGTTTGTTGTAAACCAGCCGCTGCGAATAGTTCATCCGGGCCCAGGCCTCGGTGACAGCCGCTTTCTGCATTTCCTCGTCCAGGCCCCGGAGCGGCAGCAGCTGCTCCTCGACCAGCGTGTTTAGGGCCGTTTCGTCGATCGCATCGGTATTCGGCAGCAGCAAGGCCATCGTTTCGGCGCCGTCGCCGACGGTGTCGCGCGATTCGAGATAGAGCCACTCCGGTATGCCTGACAGATCAAGAGACCACTCTCTGAGGAATTTCGAAGGGACTATCTGTCGCGGTTTGCGCCCTGACAGGAAGTAAAGGGCCCAGGCCGCGTCGTGCGGTGCCGCCTCACCAAAATACGACCTCATTGCCTCGACCTTTTCATTGGTCTTGTTGGTCTGGTCGAGCCGGACGTAGAGATCGGTAAAGAGTTTCATATCAGACGCGCCACTTGGGCAGATCGTCTAGCTCCTCCGCAGCCACATCATTCGCCGGACGCTTTGCGGCCACAACTACAGCCTCTGACTCTTCGTCGAGCATCTCGGGAGCGTCGTCACCGACGAACTGCGTTTTCAGAGGCACCGCGTTCATCCCCGTTTCGTTTAGCCATCGGACAACTTCCTCTGAAAAGCCGTGCGTTACGTAAACGGTCTCAGCCTCGGTAGACCTGATCGCCTCATTGAGCTCCGGCCAGTCGGCATGATCGCTAAGCACAAAACCTCGATCGACCGCACGCTGCCGACGCGCTCCTCGGACCATCATCCAGCCCGATGCAAAAGCCGTCGAATGCGGCCCGAAACGCTTTAGCCACGGCGTCGCCTGTGACGAAGGTGGGCCGACAATTAGCGAGCCGGCAAATTGCTTCTTGTCCGTAACGCTGCCAGCATATGTCGTAGGCGGAAGGTCGATCCCGCCCTCTCGATAAGCCTGCGTGAGGCGCTCGACCGAGCCATGCGTAAAGATAGGGCCGATGCTTCTGTCCACACCGTTGAGAACGCGCTGGGCCTTGCCAAGCGAATAAGCAAAGATGACCGATGCTTTGCCGTTCTCGCGGTTTCGCCGCCACCATTCGCTGATCTCACCAAACACCTGTTCCGTGTTTGGCCAGCGATATATCGGCAGGCCAAAAGTTGCTTCGGTGATGAAGTAATGACATTTTACAGGCTCGAACGGGGCGCACGTCGGGTCGGGCGTGAGCTTGTAATCGCCAGAAACGACCCAGATCTCGCCTTTATACTCGATGCGGACCTGAGCCGATCCGAGTATGTGCCCTGCCGGATGGAATGAGATCTTGACGCCGTTGACTCCGGTCGTTTTGCCATAGTCGACGGATGTGATGCGAGCATCCGGATCCAGCCGGATGCGAGCAAGGGTCTCTCCCGGTTTTGCGACCATGTAACGCCGGTTTCCCCGATACGCGTGATCTGAGTGGGCGTGCGTCAGCACAGCCTGATCAACCGGCCGCCAAGGATCGATATAAAAATCGCCGACCTCGCAGTACAGACCGCGCGGCGTAAGCGTGATCAAAGAACCACGTTTCATTTATTTAGCATACAGCTCAGGCGCGGGCGTTCCGTTATCTGGCAAACACTCGCCGCCTGTCCCATGTCCCATTTGTCCCGCGTGTCCCGCTGTCCCGTTTGTCCCACAGAGGTTTGTAAACCTCTCTCAGGACGATCATGTATAAACGCGCGC
>DATLNN010000160.1:0-4615 GCA_035536695.1 Pyrinomonadaceae bacterium
CTCTGCGAGCAAAGCCACGGCCTCGGCAAGATCCGTCTTGCCCGCGAGATCTGTCGGCCCATGCTCGGACAGACGTACGACCTCGGCAGCTACGTCGGCCTCCGAAGCGGATCCGATCAATACGACATTTGCACCCAGTTCAGCCTGCAGACGGTCGCTGAGCCGGGCATACCTCTCGGCGGGCCATCGTTTCGCCCGCGAGTTCGTTGAGCCCACGCCCAGGCCGACCGTGGGGCGGGCCGGGTCGATGCCCGATGCGAGCAATCTCGCGCGGGCAGCAATGCGCCGCTCGACGGAAACGTCGAGCGAAGTGTCCGGGTATAAATTGGACACTGTCTCGCGGCCGAGGACTCGGCGTTCCACCTCAGCGATCAAATTCAAATAGTAAAACACCTCGTGTCGCCGATTCTTCCATTCCGGAACGGCGATCGGATCGGTGAGTAGCAGGCCGCGAACATCCTTATTGTATCCGAAACGACGGGGGATCCGCGTGATGAACGAAGTCAACGCCGACTCGAACGAATTTGGCAGCAGAACAGCCAGTTCGAAACCATCATCGCGCAGGAAGCGAGAATTATCGAGAACATCCTTTATGGGCCACCGATGTTTGTCGAACGTTATCAACTCGTCGAATAACGATGAATCGCGAAACAGACCGTCCGCCCACGCACGCGTGTGCAGCGAGATGGAGGCATCGGGGAAAACCCGCCGAAGCTCGCGCAATGCGGGAACCGACATTACCGCGTCACCGATCCAGTTTGTTCCGCGAATGAGGATTTTCATGAGCGCGCTTATTCAACCTTTCCAAACAACCTTGCCAGGCCGTCAGTCAACCCGATCTCCGGGCGCCAGCCGAGTTCTTGATCCGCCAGAGTGATATCGCTCACATAATTCATCGGCACGGCCGTCGCGAGGGCCTTTTCCTCATCGATCACGGCCTGAAGGCCCGAAACCTCTTCCATCTTTGCGATCAACCCTTTCAATGTCAGGGCGTTTTCGCGGCCACCGCCGAGATTGTACAGGCCGTGACGAAGACCTGAATCATAGAAGGCCGAACAGGCCCGAGCGAGATCATCCACGTGTAGGAGGTCGCGGCGCGGTGACCCGTTTGCTGGAAGGCTCAGAGGCTCGCCCTTGTTGATCGCCTCTACGTAGTGGCCCACAAAGTTTGGTGTCGTATTTTCCGTCGGCGGAGCATACACGGTTGACAACCGGAAGATACACGCCCTGAAGCCGCAGGTGTGAGCATAATATTCAACATATCGCTCGGCGATCAGCTTTGACCATTCGAGCGCCGATTGGCCAGAGTAGAGGGTCGGGCAGGATTCGGGAACCTCAGCGTAGTTATCGGCAAATCGGCCGTAAACATCCTTCGTCGACGCAAAAATAAATACCGCGTCCTGATTTATCTCTCGAAGAAGATTTACCGTCCCGTCTACATTAGTAAGGAACACCCGCGCGGCGGCGGAGGGCGCCTTGTCGAGCTCGGCGGCCAAGTGGATGACCATGTCGTAGTCGCCTGCGACAGCAGCGTCCTGCGCGTTTAGAATATCGAGACCGGACCGTCGTGATAGGTCCACCGCGTCGAACAAGCGTCTGACGTGCGTACCCAAATAGCCAGAACCGCCCGTCACCAGAACCTTCATAGCTAAATTAAAGGCGATAATTAGCTAGACAGCAAGCCGGTGCAATCTATAGAATTTAGCTGAGGCCTAACCATTCTGCCGCTGCCTCCCCCCATGCGAGTCCGACGATAATGTCCAGTCCAACAGCTATTAAATCGACGCGCTCGAAGGCACCGCCAAAGACCTGGAAAAAATCTCGTCGGCGCGTCGCGTTTCAAGCGCCTCCGCCGACACGTTTCAGGCGTTTTCTTCGCGCTGTTTTCAATGGATGGACCATCTCGGCCGTACTGGTCATTCTCCTCACTGTCTTTTTGACGTTGACGTATTTCTGGTTCGAGTTTTCGGACCGTATCGATCGCAGGCTGCTGAGCGGCGAAGTTTACACTGCGTCCGCGGGGATATATTCCGCACCGAAAGCATTGCGAGCGGGCGAGGCGATCACCATACCTGGCCTCGTGGAGTATTTAAGATCCGCCGGATATATTGAGAAAAATAACCAGGCTGACCGCTCGCGAAGTCGGTATTCGGTCGAGAGTGACGTGGTTGCGATCGAACCAGGCATGACCGGGACGATCGACGGGATAAAGGTTTTTCCAGCACTATCCGTAAAGTTTTCAAAGGATTTGAGATCTGTGGCCGCGATCGGCGACCGTGACGCCGATAAGCAGATAACAGAGACCAGGCTTGAGCCCAAGATACTGAGCTCGATCGCAGCTGAAGGTGACGGTCGCAGAAAGACTGTAACGTTCCACGACCTTCCGCCGCATCTGATCAAGGCAATTACGGTGACTGAAGACCGCGCGTTCTTTGAGCACTACGGCATCAACTTTCGCGGTATTGCCCGCGCGGCATGGCGGCGATATGAAGGAGACGAAAATTCTCCGATCGCGAACCAGGGCGGGTCGTCGATCACGCAGCAGCTGATCAAAAACCTGCTTCTTACCAGAGAGCAGACGCCCGAGCGAAAGCTGACTGAGGCGTATATGTCGCTGATCGTCGAAACGCGTCTGACCAAACAGGAGATCTTTACACTTTATGTAAATCAGATCTATCTGGGCCAGCAATCCGGGGTCGCGATCTACGGCGTTGGCGAGGCCTCCAATGCCTATTTTGGCAAGGATGTGTCTCAGCTGACCCTGCCGGAGGCGGCGTTTATCGCGGGTATCATCCGCAGCCCAAACCGTTACAATGCGTATAAAGATCCCGAGCGGGTCAAAGAACGGCGCAATCAGGTGCTCGAGTCGATGGCCGAGACCGGCGACATCACGCCCGAACAGCTGGCTGCGGCGCGTACCCTGGATATCGAGCTGAAACAGATCTCGAACACAAGGGATCTGCAGGGAATGCCTTACTTTTCGCAGTTTGCAATAGAGGAATTGCCAAAGCTTGTCAGCGATCCTGAGGCTTTGCAGCACCTCCGGGTTTACACATCGATCGATCCCGACCTCCAGCGAATGGCATACGAGATCGTTAACAAACGACTGGCGGCGCTCGATAAATATTTCCCAAAAAAAGAAAAAGGAAGCTTAAAT
This sequence comes from Pyrinomonadaceae bacterium, assembly GCA_035536695.1. Lineage (GTDB taxonomy): Bacteria > Acidobacteriota > Blastocatellia > Pyrinomonadales > Pyrinomonadaceae > OLB17. The sequence goes on from DATLNN010000160.1 coordinate 3,158, forward strand.
GCCGCGCTTGTCGCTATGCGCCCTAAGACCGGCGAGATCGTGGCCATGGTTGGCGGGCGAGACTATCTCGCAAACCAGTTCAATCGGGCGACCGATGCAATGCGGCAGCCTGGTTCGGTCTTTAAGCCCTTCGTCTATGCGGCTGCAATCAACTCGGCCTACGATTCGGGTTCGCGCCAGTTTACCGCCGCGACCGTGTTCAAAGACGAGAAGAAAACTTTCACTTTCAGCCAGGACTCATACACGCCGGGCAATTTTGGCGATTTCTTTTCGAACAAAGAAACGACGCTTCGAGATGCCCTGGTCAAGAGCAAGAATGTGATAACGGTCGATGTCGCCATGCAGGTAAACGTCGGCAAGGTAATGAATCTCGCCCACAAGGCAGGTATGCCCAAAGTCGAAAAGGCTTATCCATCAATGGCCCTCGGTACTGCGGAGGCAACACCGCTTCAGGTTGCGACCGCCTACACGATGTTTGCAAATCTTGGTGATCGCGTACTGCCGATGCCAATTACGCGAATTGCCGCCGGAGATGGCCGCACAATAAATGCGCCCCCGCCCGACCGCAAAAATGTCGTGAGGCCCGATGTCGCGTTTGTGATGAACGATATCATGAAGGATGTCGTAAACCGCGGAACTGCGGCACAGGCGCAGGGCTGGGGATTAAGGAACGTGGCGGGAAAAACCGCGATCGCCGGTAAGACCGGTACGTCACGCGATGGATGGTTTGCAGGATTTACCCCCGAGCTTGTCTGCGTAGTTTATGTCGGTTTTGATGATGGTGATGACCTGGGGATGAAGGGCTCCGATTCAGCGATGCCGATATGGGCCGATTTTATGAAAGAAGCCCTGCGCCTCTATCCCGACTGGAACGGCGATTGGCCGATGCCGGCAAATGTTCGCAAGGCGGAGATAGACATTCGCAATGGGGCACTCATCCGCGAGCTGGATCCAGTACTCTCGGCATCACCGACCCCGACCCCGCTGCCAGCTCCGTCGCGGCCGAAGGATGCTGAATATTACTACGAAGAGCCGCCTCCGCCACCGGCGGAGATATACATAACGAATGTCCCGGCCGAATTTCGTCGCGTAGAGCTGTTCATCGCCGGCACTGTCCCAAACCGGGCCATGCTTCCGATTCTCGATGAAACGTCTGACGAGGGAGAACCCGTCCCTGAGCCGACCCCGTCACCTTCGCCGCTGGCGGGCACGTGGCAAGACGGGATGTCCAACGCGGTACCGAGCGATCCAACAGCCCCGACCAGGCCGCGCCAAGATCAGCAGGACGGCCGCACCGTAACCATAATGGTCTGCCCTATCAGCGGGCTTCGGGCGACTGTCAATTGTGACCAGAAGCAGTCCAAGGCATACGCGGCGGGCGCCGAACCCAGGGAATTTTGTACATATCACAGGTAGCCCCGCGTCATCAGCACAGGGGCGGTCTGGGCTCGCGGACCT
>DATLNN010000161.1:0-2786 GCA_035536695.1 Pyrinomonadaceae bacterium
GGACGGGCGTCGCCAGCACTAAGCCCAATCCCCCTATCAGAGCGCCCAGAGCGATCTGGAAAATGATCGTCAGGGCCGGGGCAAGTTCTACGGTCTCGCGTTCGATGATCGGCGTAACAACGTTGGACTCGACCAGCTGGACACCGACATACAGGGCCAATACGTACACCGCGCTTATTGGACTATCGATAGCGGCGACCAGTAACGCGGGCACCGCCGAGATTATCGGGCCGAAATTGGGGATGAACGAGAGCAGCCCGGCGATGAGGCCGAGGGTCAAGGCAAGCGGAACGCCTATGATAGACAAGCCGATCCAGGTCAACACGCCGATAAAGATCATGGATCCTGCTTTGCCGATCAGCCACCACCGCAGTGTTTCGTAGATGGCGGTGGCCACCTCGGCCGCCCGTTCCCGATGCGCAAGGGGGAAAAGTCTTGTCAGGCCGCCGGAATACAGCCGCGGCTCGCTGGCCAGATAGATGGCCAGTAGGATGGTTACAAAGATATTTCCGACAACCCCGATCGTCGACGAAAAATAACCGCCGACACGCGACAACAGCGCGCCGGGATCGACCTTTGACATCGCCTCGTCGATGGTCGGCAGCTGGCCTATAATTGCCTGTCCCCAACTGAATCGTGCAAGATACTCGGCAGCCTGCTGGGCCGACCTTGGCACCTCGAAACGAAGGACTCGAGCTTGCTCCGCCACGCTCGGCGCGAGAAAGGCGATCGCACCCGCTATCACGGCCACAAGCAGAACCGTTACGATCAAGACAAGCCAGCCTTCGCCGAGCGGTATCCATCGCCGGAGGAGATCCGCCAAGCCGCGCAAAAAAATGGCGATCAGGACCGCTGCAAAGATCAGCAGCAAAACATCGAAGACAAAATAGATCAGCGTGAGTACGAGGAGAACCGCAATGACGGCGGCCGCTGCGATGAGAACCCGCTCAACGTAGGTTTTCCGGCGATGTGGCGTCTGTGCCATCTATATCATCTTCTCAGAAATGAGGAGCTCAGCGTTCAGCACGGCCGAACCAGCGGCACCGCGAACGGTGTTATGGCTTAGGGCAACAAAACGATAGTCGTAAATGTTGTCGGGAAAGAGGCGTCCGACGGTGATGGTCATGCCGTTGCCATTATCTCGATCAAGCCGCGGCTGGGGCCGCGACGGTTCGTCGGTGACATCAATAAAACGCTCGGGCGAGGAATACAGATCTAATGACGGGAAAGTCTTCATCGCATCAACAACCTCCTCCAGCGTTGTGGTTTCTTTGAGGTTCACACGAACCGACGCAAGGTGACCGTCGATGACATTTACCCGAAAACATTGAGCCGAGACGGTAAAATCCGCTTTCTGGATCCCGCCGTCCGTCAAAACCCCTAATATCTTCTGTGCCTCGGTCTCGACCTTCGGCTCCTCGCCCGCGATGTAGGGAAAGACATTGTCTGCAATATCGAGCGAAGCCACCCCCGGATAGCCGGCACCTGAAATCGCCTGCATCGTTGTGACGATCACCTCTTCTACGCCGAATTTGCGATGCAGAGCCGCAAGCGGCGGCGCGAAGCTAGCCACAGCGCAGTTTGGGTTTGTGACGATAAACCCCTTATTGAACCCGCGATTCTTTTGCTGCTGTTCGATCAGTCCGAGGTGGTCGCCGTTGATCTCGGCGATCAGTAAGGGCACGTCTGCGTCCATCCGGTAGCTCGACGAATTGCTGATAACCGGGTACCCCGCACGTGCAAAGGCTTCTTCGCTTTCGCGTGCCACCGATGAGGGTAAACTCGAAAAAACGATATCGCAGTCGAGCGGAGGCTCGATCGGGCTAACGACGATGCCCCTGACCGCCTCAGGTATCTTGCCCGACAATTTCCAAGCACACGCTTCCGAATAGGGCTTGCCCACTGAGCGGTCCGAGGCCGCCATAGCAGTTATTTCAAATTGCGGATGACCATCCAGTAACTGGGCAAACCGCTGCCCGACCGTCCCCGTCGCACCCAGAATGCCGACTCGATATCGTTGGCTCATAAACAAAACGAAATGTTGAGTCTAAATGAGCCTGTAGAAAAAGAAAAGTAGGGGCGGATAGCAAGGACTGGCGTGTTGACTGGAGCGGCGAGCGTCTCGCTTGCCCGCCCGCGGCGAATCCCTATGGATTCGCTCGCGGGATATTCCGGGTGCGGTCCACAAACCAAAGTGCCGGACGACACATCGCGTCGTGGCAAGACGCTAGCCGCTTCAGTCCTCGCCCTACGGTGAAACGGCCACGAAGTCAAAGTCGGAGACGTTATCGACCATGGTGATGACTCTGGACGGTGCCTGGAAGGTGAACCGTTTTGAGCCGACCGTGACGAGGTAGGTCTGCCCGGCCTCGAGGCCTTCGAATTGGTAGTATCCGAATGCACCGGTTGTGGTTGTGATCGGACGGCTCAGCGAATCGCCCGAGATGGTAACTCTCGCGTTCCTCAGGCCGTTGCCCTCGGCCGTTGTCACACGTCCTGAGAGCGTGACATTGGCGGCGGTCGGGCCAAAGAATTCGATGCCCCATCCGCCCGCGATCATGCCGACAACTACCTCGGCCGGCAGAGCAGTGCCGTTGTCATCCCTGACATACAGGCTCCATCTACCGTTAGCATCCGTGCCACCAAAGGCCTCGGCAAACGTGTCGATACCGGGGCCGTTGCCTACCACGCTTCGTGCCTCGTTATACGGCGCGGCTGGTGCCGGTGCCGGGAACGTCGTGACCGGCGTCTCCCACGTGGTCGGCTCGCACTGGCATGTTACGAGC
>DATLNN010000162.1:0-7271 GCA_035536695.1 Pyrinomonadaceae bacterium
GATTCCCGTCATCGCCGACGAATATGTTGACCCAGAATTCGGAACTGGCGCCGTCAAGATCACACCGGCCCATGATCCGAATGACTGGGAAATAGGCGAGCGTCACTCTCTGGAGAAGCTCGTAGTGATGAACGACGACGCGACTATGAATGCCGCGGCGGGTGCTGATTTCACCGGTCTGGACCGTTACGCGGCCCGCGAGGTGGTGGTCGCCCGGTTTGAAGAACTGGGCCTGCTTGAGAAGATCGACGATTACGATTCGACGCTTCCCACTTGCGAGCGTTGCGGTACGGTGATCGAGCCCCTGCTGTCTGAACAGTGGTTCGTCAAAATGGACGAGATGCGCGACATGGCACTCGAGTTAATGCGTGAGGAGGGCCTCCCGCGGTTCTTTCCAGAAGTGCCGCATAAAAAGGTCTACACGACCTGGCTCGAGAACCTTCGTGACTGGACCATATCGCGCCAGCTCTGGTGGGGCCATCAGATCCCGGCGTGGTATGACGCGGCTGGGAATGTGTATGTGGCGCGCACGGAAGCAGAAGCGTTCGAACAGGCCGGTACGCAAGAATTGACTCGTGACGAAGACGTGCTCGACACATGGTTCTCCTCGGCTCTCTGGCCGTTCTCGACCCTGGGCTGGATGTCAGAACCACCTGCGGTAGCGGGTGGTTTAACGCGATCAGCGGCTGCGTCGAATTCACATGTTCAACCACCCGCCATCGCAGATGGTTCGGACCTGACGACCTTCTACCCAACCGACGTCCTAGTCACAGGGCGTGACATCATCTTCCTCTGGGTGTCGCGAATGGTGATGACCGGCCTAAAGTTCACAGGCAAAAAACCTTTCGACGACGTTATCATCCACGGCACCGTTCTCGATCGCAACGGCCAGCGGATGTCCAAGACAAAGGCCAACGGCATTGACCCGCTCGATGTATTTGAAAAGTTCGGCGTCGACGCCACACGCCTGACTCTCGCAGGCTCGGCGACTGGCATCGACTTCGCATGGCGCGATGAAAAAGTCGAGTCATACCGCAATTTTGCCAACAAGATCTGGAACGCGACCCGCTTTTGCCTGATGAACGCAGAGAGCGCAGCTGTCGATCATGCATCCCTGATGGAGCCCGATCTGCCGCTCGCGGATCGGTGGATCATCTCGCGCCTAAACCGAACGGCACTCGATCTGAACAAGGCTCTCGGCAAATATGAATTTCACACGGCCGTCGCACTGCTCTATCACTTCTTTTGGGACGATTTTTGCGATTGGTATATCGAACTCAAAAAAGACGAGATAACAGCCGGAGATGCAGCGTCGACAAAACGGATCATTTCGATTCTCGAAATTGCCCTGCGCATGCTGCATCCTTTCATGCCGTATTTGACAGAGGAGTTATGGCTGAAACTGCCCGGAGTGTCGAACGGACTGCACCACCCAGCATATTCTGAGGTCTCTTCCACCTTAATGCTGACGAAATTCCCCCCGGGCGAGGCCTCGGCGATCGATGAAGCGGCGGAGACAGAAATGGAATCCGTGATCGAGGTGATCAAGAGGGTGCGAAACATCCGAAGTGAGATGAACATTAGCCCCTCGATCAGATTTACGGTACATATCGCGGCGGATGCCCTGATGCAGGGAGTTTACGGTGCAAACGAATCCCAGATCCTCAAACTCGCCCGAGCCGAATCGTTGGTCATAAGCGATGTTCTCCAGGCCCCAAAAGCGTCTGCAAAGGCGGTGACAGCCAAAGCATCGATCGCCGTTCCTCTCGAAGGTCTGATCGATTTCGGCAAAGAAAGGGAACGGATCTCAAATCAGATCGCAAAGTTGACTGAAGAAAAATCTCGGCTCGATGGACAGCTTGCTAATGCCAATTTCGTCGAACGAGCTCCCGCGGAAAAGGTGGAAGGAATTCGAACGCGTTCCGCGGAATTAGAAGAGCAGCTTGCGACGTTGGCCGATAACCTCGCGGCTCTTGCTTAGAACCGCGGGGTAGTGATTCTGCCTACGGCGTGATCGGCCGTTCTCTTTCCATAACGACCATGTGTTCGTCGCGGCTCACCATGCCGACGATGAGAAATCCTGCTTCTTTGGCCTCAGTCACTTCCTTTTGAAGGGTCGAGGTACGTGTCGTCGCGAGCAACTTGTACTCGTACGCCCTTTTCACGCGCGGCGGCCGTTCCATTATCATTACGATTTCGACGCCGCCGAAAAGCTGTTTCTTAGCGATCATCGTGCTGGGGATCAACCGGTAACCCCCTTCGGCCATTTCGTTAAGTTCCTTCTGCATAGTTCCGGTTCGCGTCGTAGCCAGGAGCTTGTATTGATATGGCTCGCTGACCGAGCCATCACGCGACAGGAACAGAGCCATCTCCGACCCGCTTGTCGGGGCGCCGACGATAATACGATAACCCTGGGCGGCGGTCTCGTTTATCTCCTTCTGCATGGTACTCGTCCGGGTGGTGGCGAGCAGCTTGTACTGAAGGTTCTCTTCAGACTTCTGGTCCTGACCCAGCGACGCGATGGCCGTCATCAGTAAAATGGCTGTCGAAAAAATTAGCTTCATTAGTTTCAACTCCGATTTTATTCGTTGGATAGAGTGTTATCTCTCGTTCTTAATTGTATCGCATTTGGAACCTGTTGGAAGCGAAAGGCCTCCTGGGACGATTTGTGGCCAAGGCCAGCAATGGGTTGCGTAGATAATACCTTTGCGTTTCCATGCAACACACGCTATGCTGACGCCGTCACTTAGTGGGAGAAGCGCTGAGTGAGATATTTGAAAATCGAAGAATTTAATTTTATGTCCCGGAATAAATCGTGAGGGTCGCGAGAAAACGGTTGGGACAGTGGGACAGCGGGACAGTGGGACAAGGACCCCGTTCGGTAACGTAACCTATGTCATGCCACAGACTTACAGTAATTGTGGACGCGACAGCGTTATTAAGAATTATTAAAGTTTAATAAGCTTTATTAAAGCTTAATAAGATCGCACACGGGCTGACCGCCGGTAGGTCAACGCCCGAAGCCGGCGGGCTCGTTAGGGTGAAACTCTTGATCTGTCGGTACGCGGCCGGCGGTCGGTGCCGTAAAATTGACACAAGGCCGAGGTTCCGTATTATAGAGCGCTATGAACTGGCTTGAAAACGGCGAGATGATGGCGAGCATCGGTGAGTTTTTGGCCGAGGACATTGGGCGCGGAGACATTACGACCACGTCGACGGTGCCGGCGGACGCGCGAGGCTTTGGGAGGTTTCTGGCCAAGGAGGACCTCGTCCTGTGCGGGCTAAATGTGGCCGAGGCGGTGTTTTTTCATCTCGACCCGGACATTTCCGAGATCGAGACAACCTACAGCGACGGTGACGAGATCAAGAGGGGAACGGTGTTCGCGACCTTGAAAGGCTATGCCGACGTGCTGTTGGTGGGCGAGCGGACCGCCCTCAATCTTATCCAGCGAATGAGCGGCATCGCGACATTGACCCGGCAATATGTAAAGGCGATCGAGGGCACGCCTGCACAGATCGTCGACACGCGCAAAACGACGCCGGGTCTGCGAATGCTCGAAAAATATGCCGTGACGGTTGGCGGCGGCAAGAACCACCGAATGGGTCTCGATGACGGCGTCTTGATCAAGGACAATCACATTGCGATTGCCGGCGGTATTTCGGCGGCCGTAAAAGGGGCCAAAGAACGCGTCGGGCATCTGCACAAGATCGAGGTCGAGATATCTAACTGGGCCCAGCTTCGCGAGGCGATCGTGGCCGGCGCGGAGATCGTTATGTTAGACAATCAAACGCCGGAGGAAGCCGCAAAGCTCGTCGAAATGGCGCGCAGCATAAACCCGGCGGTTCTGCTCGAAGCGTCCGGCGGCATGGACCTTGACCGAGTTCGTTCATTTGCCGAGGCCGGCGTCGATCTGATCTCTGTCGGACGGCTGACGCACTCTGCACGGGCTGTGGATATATCGTTCAAGATACAGGCCGGGTAACGTGATAAGGAATTAACGGCAGGTTTACGGAGATGACACAGATCTGAATTTCTGGTCTGCGTCATATGCGTTAATCTGCGGCAAAATCCTTCTTTGTCATTCCTCCCGCGATAGGCTCAGTCATCGCGTACAACTCTTCATTGGGTTTAAGACCCGAGAGGAAGTGGATCATGGCAATAGAACCGGCCAGTGCGACCGTGCAAGCTATTCCGCCCTCGATACCGTATGTTTCCCCGGTCAACCATGTGGGGCCGACATCGACCTCGCGTAGAAGAGGAGCTTTGGAAATGGCCTGCATCCCGCTGACCTCGATGCCCAAGATCGATCCCTGAACCCAGTTCCACATCAAGTGCAATCCCCAGACGAACCAGAGATCTCGCGTCTTCAGGTAAGCAACCGAGAACCAGACGCCGGCGAGAATGGTGTTGAACGTCGACACAAGGCTTGCGTCCGGATTGCCAAGGTGGACAGCCCCGAAGACAATCGACGTGAGGGCGATTGCCAGCCACGCATAGCCAGAGCGTGCGAGAGTTTGGAGGATATAGCCGCGAAACAATGCCTCTTCAAAGGCAGCCGCTGCGGCGAATACAGCGAAAGAGACGATCAGCGAACTGAGTACCACCTTGTAATCGGCTTGATTCCACTCAAAGCCCAGGCCGCCAAAGGCGTACGCAACAAGAACAGCCAGGCCTATCGTGGCCGCGCCAACAGTTAGCCCGGCTATTAGGTTGAACGGCCACCGGCCGATGAACGCCGCGCCGAGGGCCCGAAACGGCAAGTTTTCCAACAGCTTGCCACACTGCCAGCCCACCAGTATCGCGGCGATAAGAGACGTCAGCGCGCTTGCGATCAGGTAGGACGATGATGATGACGAGGCCTCAACGTTCTCTGTCGCGAGGCCGATTTGCACGATCGTGCCAAGAACTCCGGCCAAAAAAACAAAAGCGAAGAGGAAGATGATGGCCCGCCAGCCGCTTCGGAGTTGATCTTGATCGTTAATGAACAGTGATCTCATCTTGAAGATTGAGCTGATGCATATGATTCTAACCCGGCATTAGAGCGTGTTAAACTGGGGCACGTGGAAAAGGCTAGCGAGAAACAGAAACGCCGAAAGACGCCGTGGGTGGTCGGCTTGCTAATGGTGGCATCGCTCGCGGTGCTCGTAATACTCCAGTCGACCAGTCTCTGGAAAGAGTTTGCGATCCAATCATCGAGCGATCTGCTGCTGCTTTACGCACTCTCGTCTCTCAACTTTATCGCGTTCATAATTTTTGCATTTATCTTTGGTCGGAGCATAGTGAAACTCGTCCGCGAGCGAAGGACCTTTGAGCTCGGCGCGAAGATCAAAACGCGGCTGCTGATCTACTTTTTTGCCGTCAGCCTGCTCCCGATCATCGCCATGGCCGTGTTCTCGTTTTTGTTTATGAACCGTGCTCTGGAACGATGGTTCACACAGATCCCCGGCAACGTCATTCGCGAGGCGCGCGAGGTGCAGGAGCAATCGCTCGTCGACCGATCTGCGCGGCTCGGCGAGTCGGCCAAAATGATCGCGTCAGTCATTGGTGATCGCGAACCGACAGGCGCCGACTTGGCGAGAATAGCCGCGGCCGGCGGCTTGGCGCATATCTCTATCGTCTCGCGCGACCTCTCGACCGGCGCGATTTTTGACCGGGATGTTTCGGCCGAAGAGCGAGCCGAGATCGACCGCCTGGTTGCCTCCGCGCGTTCTGGAAATACTGTCGGCCCAACACGGCGCGACGGCAAAGGATTTGATGTTGCGGCCGCGGAGATGACCAATGGTCGGCGGCTTATCGTTGTGCCGGACCCGTTTGGTTCGCGAACGGTAAGCCAGATCGTCGAAAATTCGCTTTCGGAATTCGAACGTCTTAAGCAAGAGGAGCTGATCGTTCGCCAGGTGGGCTTGTTGACGCTTGGCGTCCTTACTTTTTTGTTGATCTTTGCGTCATCCTGGATAGCATTTTATGTCGCTCGCGGCCTGACGACGCCGATCAAGGCGCTGGCCGAGGGTGCGGATGAGATCGCCCGTGGAAATTTCGGCCACCGGGTCGATGTGCTCGCAGAGGACGAGCTTGCCCTGCTAGTTTCGACATTTAACAGCATGTCGGCGAATCTCGAATCGAATTCCATCGAGCTAACCGCCCGCCGCCGTTATATCGAAGCGGTCCTCGAAACGTTGCCGACCGGTGTGATCTCATTTGACGCGGACGATCGCGTCAGCACGATAAATCCCGCGGCCGTATCTATCTTGCGCGTTGAAACCGATCGACTGATAGGTTCCGGACTCGATGGGATCGTCGGGGATGAGAGCCGGGCGAATTTCCAGCGCCTGCTTGCCCGGGCTCGGCGCGTGGGGCATGCGTCCGACCAGACAATGATAACCCGTGGGGCAGGTAATCGGCAGCCCTATGCAGCGGGTGAGGTGACAGTCGCCCTCACGGCGACAAAGCTTCCGGCCGATGCTGGCGTGGTATTGGTGATCGAGGACCTATCGGAACTTATCGCGGCCCAGCGGGCATCGGCCTGGCAGGAGGTCGCCCAGCGGATGGCTCACGAGATCAAGAACCCGCTAACGCCGATCCAGCTGTCGGCTGAGCGAATAGCGAAAAGGTTCTCGGCCGGCGCAACCGGGGATAACTGCGTTCCCGGCCAGGCAGTCACGAGCGCACCGTTAACCAAGGTGGTTAATGAAAGCACCGCCACGATCCTGCGTGAAGTGACCTCGCTTAAATCGATGGTCGATGAATTTTCGCGCTTTGCCCGCCTGCCCGACACCAAATTGGCTGCGTGTGACATTAATCATGTGGTGCGACAGGCCGCCGCGGTTTTTGACGGTCGTTTGAATAGCATACGCCTCGAGCTGGAACTGGGCGATAATTTACCCGAGGTGCTCTTAGACTACGAACAGCTAAAACGCGTCTACGTCAATTTGATAGAGAATTCGATCGAAGCCCTCGGAGGCGAGATGGATGAGCCAAGAATTTGCGTGACCACGCGCTACGACATGGCCCGTGACATGGTTATCTCAGAGATCTCAGACAACGGCAAGGGGATCGCTCAGTCGGACATGCAGAAATTGTTTCAGCCATATTTTTCGACAAAGGGCCGCGGTACCGGCCTGGGCCTCGCGATCGTTAACCGGATCGTGGCGGAACACCGAGGCAGAATAAACGCTGTGTTGACCCAACCATACGGAGCCAAGTTTATTATCGAGCTTCCCGTGGCCTCGTAGTGCAAACGTAATGGTAAATTCGGTTCTTATCGTCGACG
>DATLNN010000163.1:0-7313 GCA_035536695.1 Pyrinomonadaceae bacterium
AAGGTTGTCCATCGGATCGAGAAAAGGCAGGAAAATTCTCAGTCTAAGATCAATCAGCATCATCCATGGCCAGTCGAAAAGTTTAGTTCGGACGACTCGGAATATTCTTTCTCATCGAAAGTCGGGAAGACTTATCTGCACCTCGACACGCGATCTTTCAGATCCGAATTCTTAGCAACCGCTCTACAAGGCAGGGCGCCGCCTGTTTCCTGATATTTACTGAATAGAATCACATTTCGACGGCGGGCCTTTTCCTATCTAAGGCCTGGACCGTGTGTTCGAACAGAAGATATTAGAGGTAAGGCGCAAAATGCATACTCCGCAGCTTTTCACAGATCTACTGATCATTTTGTTGGTATCCGTTCCGGTGGCGTTCTTATGCCTTCGTATAAAACTGCCGCTGCTCGTCGGCCTAATGCTGACCGGTATTGCGATCGGACCGTACGGTCTCGGACTTATCCAGGACCTGAAGGGCGTCGAAATACTGGCCGAGATAGGCGTAATGCTGCTGCTATTTTCGATCGGACTGGAGTTTTCGCTCGCTCGCCTGCGCGAAATGAAACGTCTTGTCCTTCTTGGAGGAGGGCTGCAGGTAGGCGTGACAATAGCGGCTGCGGCCGGCGCAGCATATTTCCTGGGTAGGGAGGTAAACCAGGCAGTCTTTTTCGGCTTTCTGGTCGCGCTCTCGAGTACGGCAATCGTACTCAAATCATATGTGACGCGCAACGAGATGGACTCGCCGCACGGTCGGGCCGGCGTCGGGATTCTGCTCTTCCAGGATGTCAGCATTGTGATGATGCTGTTGATGATACCGGTATTAGGGGGCAAGGGCGATGTGCCACCGATGTCACTGCTTGTTGATCTCGGGGGAGCGGTGTTGGCACTGGTCGTGATCGTTGCGGGCGCGTGGTTCCTGCTGCCGAAGTTTCTGGGTCAGATGGTTCGCTTGCGCAGCCCTGAGGCCTTTTTGCTTACCGTCGTGCTGTTGTGTTTGGGCATGTCGTGGGTAACATCCCACTTCGGGATGTCACTCGCACTCGGAGCATTTATCGCCGGCATGGTGCTGGCTGATTCGGATTACAGCCACCAGGTGACAACTGAGGTGCTGCCTTTTCGAGATGTCTTCAACAGCATCTTTTTTGTCTCCATCGGCATGCTGCTATCGCTCGCCGCCCTTGCGCAGAATATCGTGTTTGTTCTAATTCTCGTCGTCGCCCTCGTTTTGGGCAAGGCCCTAATAATCTGGGCGATCGTCCGGATATTGGGTTCGCCTCAACGGGTGGCGGTCATGGTCGGTCTGGGGCTGGCACAGATAGGCGAGTTTTCGTTCGTTTTGGCAAGAGCGGGCCAAAGCGTCGAATTGTTACCGGAAAATGACTATCAAAGTTTTCTTGCCGCATCTATCCTCTCCATGATCGCGACGCCATTCCTCATAGCCGCTGCGCCCCGGATCGGCGTTGCGTCTCAGTCGCTCCTCTCCGACGGGAGTTCGCGCGATCTCGAGAATATCGAGGATGATATTCACCTGACCTCAAGCGGCGGTTTAGAGCAGCACGTGGTCATTGTCGGATATGGCTTGAACGGCCGTAATCTGTCCCGCGTTTTGCGTGCTGTCGGCGTTCCGTACACTATTCTCGAGGTAGACGCCGAAGTGGTCCGTCGTGGTAAGGAAAAAGGAGAAAAGATCAATTTTGGCGACGCCACACGCCGAGAGGTGCTGATGCATGCTGCCATCGAGCACGCCTGGATACTGGTTTTAGCAATGTCCGACCCCTCGGCCGCACGACGGGCCGTATCGCTTGCGCGAACGCTTAATCGCCGTCTTCACATCATTGTCCGCACAAGATATACGGCCGAGATCACCGAGCTTCATCGATTGGGGGCAGACGAGGTCATTCCAGAAGAGTTCGAGACGAGCATAGAGATATTTTCACGGGTTCTGCACCGGTTTGGGGTTGCCCGAAGCATCGTCGAGGAACAGATCCGGCGCGTACGGCGACAGGGGTACGAAATGCTGCGTTCTCCGTCTATACCCGATATCGAGATGGGCAATCTCAATGCGGCACTTCAGAATGCCACGACCGAATCGGTTAGATTGAACCCGGGTTCGCCCGTGATCGGCAAGAATCTCGGCGAACTGGACCTGAGAGGCAGAACAGGCGCGACCGTCATAGCAGTAGTGCGTGAAGGGGAAGCAAAGGTCAGCCCCGGAGCAAATTACACGTTGAACGAAAACGACACAATTCTCCTCTCGGGCTCGTCGAAGAAGATCGAACGTGCGCTGGAAATACTTCAATCTGACCGCGACATCGGCGGTTTTAACGCATAGTGGCGTCCGCCTGTGTTTGCCGCCAACGATATAGAGTATCCTGTAAAGTCGAGCTATAAGCGCGGCGGGTGCGGTCTCTGGCTGCCGCTCCGCCTACGGCCCAACCGAAGATTTTATGAAAATATTGATCGGGTATGACGGTTCTGATTGCTCCGATGCGGCGCTCGACGACCTGAAAACGGCCGGCCTTCCCGGCGGCGTTGAGGCATTCATAATCTCGGTGGCGGAAGTTTGGCTTCCACCGCCCCCGGAAGGAGTGTCGATAAGTGAGTATGCCCTTGGGCTGCAGTCGCGTCCACAGCCGTTTAAGGCGTGGGAAACTCACGCGAAAGAGATAACAGCTGCGGACGAGTTCGCCAGGCGGGCCGCAGCACGGCTTCATGAAAATTTCCCGTCGTGGAAGATCTCCGCGGCGTCAGCGGCTGGTTCGCCCGCCTGGGAAATACTGGCGAGGTCCGGCGAAATGGACTCGGACCTTATCGTTGTCGGCTCGCATGGCCGTTCAGCCTTAGGACGGTTTTTTCTGGGCAGTATTTCGCAAAAGATTTTGACCGAGGCGCATTGCTCGGTTAGGATCGCACGGGGCAGGGTAGAGGTTGATCCTACTCCCGCCCGGATAGTCGTCGGGTTCGACGGTTCGGCAGGAGCCAAAGCGGCCGTGGCGTCGGTAGCATCTCGGAATTGGCCGGAACAAAGTCAGGTTCGACTGGTAGCCGTTTCGGATGTTTATGTACCGGTCGACATCGGGATGATGCCCGTAGTGCCGGCAACCGATGTGGAGTGGCTCCGTGGGCTCGCCGACACCTCTATTAAAATGCTGAGCGATACCGGGCTCGAGACGGACTTCGTCTCCGCGTTCGGAAATCCAAAGAACGTCCTTGTCGATCATGCGGCGGGCTGGCACGCTGACTCGATCTTTGTCGGCGCAAATCGTTTCGGGAGCCGGGTCGAGAGGTTTTTACTCGGCAGCGTTTCGGCTGCCGTCGCCGCCCGCGCTCATTGCTCGGTGGAGGTCGTCAGGACACGGGATTCCACGATTTGACCCACATCACCAGGCAGAACCATCTTCGTCGGCGATCGCAGCTTTCAGACTCGTTCCAATATGGCAGACCAGGAAACGCTTTGCGTTAAAAACGTAACGAAACGCTTTGGCGATTTTACCGCTGTCGAGGATCTCAGTTTCGAAGTGGGTGCCGGGCGGGTCTTTGGCTTTATCGGGCCGAATGGGGCAGGCAAGACAACTACGATCCGGATGATCGTCGGAATCACCGCCCCGGACGAAGGTCATGTCCGACTCTTCGGAGAGGCTGTGTCGTCGCGTGTTCAGGACAAGATCGGCTATTTGCCCGAGGAGCGCGGACTGTACAAGAAGATGAAGATCCTCGACCAACTCCGCTACTTTGCTGTGTTAAAGGACGTACCTCGCGAAACGGCCGATAAGCGGATCGACCAGTGGCTCGGCCGCATGAACCTCGCCGAGTGGAAGAATAAGAAAACGACCGATCTGTCTAAGGGGATGCAGCAAAAGATACAGTTCATCTCGACCGTGCTGCACGACCCGGACCTGTTGATACTGGATGAGCCATTCTCAGGGCTTGATCCTGTCAATGTCGAATTCATGATCGACGTCCTGTCCGACTTCAAGGCGCAGGATAAGACGATCATTTTCTCGACACACCTGATGGAAACCGCCGAGAGACTTTGCAACGATATCCTGCTTATCAACAAAGCCCGAAAGGTGCTCTCGGGCAGCCTGCGCGAAATAAAGGCGAGCTACGGCAGGAATGTTATCGCGCTCCGTGCGGTCGGCGGTGATGCCGTGCTCAACGATCGGTCACACGTGGCCGGCGTGGTCGAGCACGCCGATGAAAAAGATATCGAGCTGGCGAAAGGAGCGAATGCTCAGGTTCTGTTGAGGAAATTGATCGATGCGGGAGCTGTCATCACCAAGTGTGAAGAGGTCGAGCCCAGCCTTAACGATATCTTTATCGATCAAGTGAGCCAGAATCGAGGGTGAGAGGTTAAGCAGCGGGCTCGCCCGCCAACGCGAGTGATCGGCGGGCAAGCCCGCCTCTGAACCGGGGAACTCGGAACCCGGTCGCTATGGCTCCCGGTTCTGACACGGCCCGCGACGAAGACTATATGAGAAAATTCCTGGCGGTCGTTAGACACGAATACAAGAAGATCGTCCTCAAATGGGCGTTCCTGATCGGCACCCTTTTGTTTCCGATCATCGGAGCGTGTTTTGCGATAGTGCCTGCGATCATTTTTTCGCTCAAGGGCGAGCAGACGCGGATCGTTGTTGTCGACAAAACTGGCCAGATCCTGCCGCGGCTCAAAGCAAATCTGTCGGCCGACCGGATAGCAGCGAAGGCTGAGGAGGCATTGAAGGAATCGTATAGCGAACCGAACGCAGCACAACAGGACCAGATGAAGCAGAGTGCCGCAATGCTCGCGTCAGGATTCGCCTTCGTCGAGTATGATACCGGCGGGAAATCTGCCGACGAGATCAGACGGGAGCTGAATGAAAAAGCGGCGGGCGATGAGATAGATGCGTATTTGGTCATTCCGGAAAACGTCGCCGCCGCCGACGCAACATATGAATTCCGCTCGCGTAAGGCCGGCGATTTTGTCGCGAATGACACGCTTCGCGATGCGCTCAACGAAGCGGTCAGATCGCAGCGGCTTGCCGAGGCCAATATCAGCGAAAGGTTGGTCAGCGACCTTAGCCGGAATGTCGAATTCGTGTCCAAATCGATCAATGAACGCGGAGAAGAGAAGGACAGTGAGATGCTCTTTATTGCATCGCTCGTGATCGGGATGATGATCTATATCACCCTGACGATCTATGGCCAGGTCATTATGGGAGCGGTAGTGGAGGAAAAAGAAACGCGCATCGCCGAGATCCTCTTTTCGTCGGCCCGTCCGTTTACACTTCTGTTTGGCAAACTTGTCGGCGTAGGGTTGGCCGGATTGACCCAGCTCGCCATCTGGGTCGGCTCGCTGGCTGCGATCATCGGCTTTCTGTCGACGCAGGCCGATATGGCCCCGATCCTCGCCTCGCTTCCCGACGTCTCCCCCTTGATGATCGTGTACTTCTTCGTATTCTTTATCGTCGGGTATTTCATATATGCGTCGATCTTTGCCCTGATCGGAGCGATGGTCACTACAGTTCAGGAAGGCGGCCAATTTGCCTTCCCGCCGATAATGGTTATGCTGATCGGCTTTTATTTTTGTTTTGCCGTGATACGCGACCCGAATTCAAGCCTATCGTTCTGGGTTTCGATCGCGCCGCTTTTCGCGCCTATGACGATGCCGGTTCGCATCCTTGCCGAAACGCCGCCATTCTGGCAGATCGCGCTTTCAGTGCTGCTGAATTGCCTGGCCATCGCGGGGCTGGTCTGGCTCGCGGCGCGTGTTTATCGGATCGGGATGCTGATGTATGGCAAGCGAGCTACTATTCCTGAAGTTTTGAAATGGATTAGGCAGCCGTGAGAGTAGGCGTTAGGCAGATTGGACGGCGACTATGACGAGTGTGAAGACACGGTTTTATACCGCGATCAGTTTTTCCTTGCTCTTTACGTGCAGCTGCGCGTCACCGCCGGTTGCGCAGAGATCTAAGGCCACACCTGCTCCGGCACCTATCCCGCCGGAGAGCGTGAAGGTCGAGCAGCCCGTCAATGTGAGCTTTTCTACATATTCGAAGGAATGGCCGGTCGGCTGGCAGTGGATCGACCCGGCCGAGAAGTATGATCCGACACCGCATGACGTGAAGAAAGGCGTGCTTCGAATATCCATCCCCTCAAAAAAGGATCTCTATGGGGATAACCGTACGGCCCCTCGGTACATAAAGGCCATAACAGGCGATTTCCAGATAGAGACACGCGTAAAATTTCTTCCAAAAGAGAATTATCAAGGGGCCGGCCTCCTGATCTATAAGGACGACGACAATTACATTCGTTTTGAGCGGGCTTACGGCGGCGTGGGCGGGGGCGGTGAGGGGATCAGGCTAGACGCCCGGACACCCGGCGGCTATTTCCCGATCGTGACGCCCGGTGAGATCCAGACCAGCGCGCCCTCGGTCGATCTGCGCATCGTTCGCCACGGAAGAATGTTCACTGCTTATTGGCGGTTTGACGAAGAATCGGAATGGCGAGAGGCGGGCGTCTTTGAATCGGATTACCCGCAAACTATTATGGCCGGCTTAGTGGCCGCAAACACCGCACGCGAAGTCGTGGCTGAGTTCATATACATCAAACTCCTGCCGGCACATCAAAATCCTTGAAGGATTTGGGTGACCGGTCCGCAGCAGGTGATCTTTTTAGACGTCGGGCGATCCTTCCTTAGTCGACTGACTGTCATGTGTAATACGGTATCGCGCGCCGAGGATAAGAGAAGCTTGTAGCTAAGAAGTCACGGAGGAAAGATAATGTTTGATCTTATTGGACAATTGATAGGTGGTTTGGTCGTGGGCATCATAGCCCGGCTGTTGCTGCCGGGCCGCGAGGCGCTGCCCGAAGGGGCGCTTGGCTGGCTAGTCACAGCCTTGATAGGGATAGTGGGGGCGTTTATCGGTGGATTTGTCGCCAGCAGCCTCTGGCAGGGAAACGCGGCAGGCGGATGGATCATGTCTATCCTCGGTGCGATCCTGCTTCTCGTGGTGGTCAGGCTTATCTTTGGCCGGGGAGGGGCCGCGGCCTAGTTCTCAGGCCGGCAATTCCATTTTGACCAGGCCGTCAAACGCAACGTGGTATGCCACGCCTTTGACGGGCACCGCCATCTCTGCCTCTGTTGAGCCCTCGGAATTCGCGATGCTTACGCTGGCAAAATAGCAGGAGGCATCGTGAGCGTCGGCATGTCGGACCAGCTGTTCGAATACACCCTGACCCTCGATCTTGCCCCGCTCGGGATAAATCGCGGTGCGCACGACGAAAAAACCAGTTTCCCCGTCCTTATGCCCGACGATCTGCGGGTGTATTTCACG
>DATLNN010000164.1:0-5877 GCA_035536695.1 Pyrinomonadaceae bacterium
GCCTTCTAATGCATTCGTGACGAGACTGACAGGGTCTATCTCACGGGAACGCTTGATCTCGGCGAGCGCCTCGTCGTGACGGCCGGTGTTCGACAATAGATGAGCGTAGCCGAAATGAGCTTGCGCGCTTTGCGGGTCGAGCTCAAGTGCCCGCAAATGAAACCTCTCGGCAGTCTCGGGATCGAAATCGTACCAGAAGGCGGCCAACGCGAGAGCGTTTGGGGCTTCGGCTAGCGCCGGGTCTAATTCCGTCGCACGCCGGGCCGCGGCCCGGGCCTTCGGCATGACGTCGTTCGGCCGCGCATCGCTGGTCAAGGCCAGCGCGCGACAGGCATTAGCGATCTCGACGTAGGCCAATGCGTAGGCGGGATCAACAGCTATCGCCTGCTCGTAATAGGAAATGCCCTTTTGAACTTCGGGCAGGATCAGTCTCGACGTATGGAACTTACCCTTGGAGAAGAGTTGATACGCCTCAACGCTTGCCGTGTACTTCTTCCGAGACCTCTCCCCCAACGCGATACGCAGAGCGGCGGCCACCCGTTCGGAAATTGAATCCTGCAGGCCAAAAATGTCCGCCGACACGCCGTTATATTGGTCCGCCCACAATTGCTTTCCGTCGCTTACCCTTATGAGGTTCGCGGATATCCGCACCCGATCGTTCAATATTTGTATATTTCCGTCGAGTACCGCCTCGACGCCGAGTTCACGTCCGGCGGCCAACGGATCCTGATCGACCGCATTGTATCGCCGTACGGCGGCGAGCGGCCTCACCCGAACATCTCCCGCACTAAGTTTCGCGATCATGGAATCGGCCATGCCAAGTTCCAGCGATTCGTCACGAACGCCGGCGACGAGCGGTTTGAAAGGCAGAACTGCCAGCGACCGGACCGGGGCGCCCGAAGCCGGTACCCGATTCTCTCGCCAGAGAATAAATCCGAGAGTACTAAGCCCGATCAGTACGAACACTGCCAGGATGAAAAGCCACGGGCGGCCTGCGGGATTCTCACTGCTATCCTCCTGCTGGCGTTCGCTCGGAGCGTGAGAGGGTGGGATGTCCGACGAAGCGAGCGACCTGACATCCGGCACAAATTTATACCCATGTCCGGGGACCGTAACGATGTATTTATGTTCGTTCGGACGTTCGCCAAACAGACGGCGAAGCGTGGAGATGTGCTGTGTGAGGTTGTTCTCTTCGACGGCCGTGTCCGGCCAGATCGCCGCAAGCATTTCGTCGCGTTCTATGACCCTGCCCGGATGCTCAACCAGGTAAAGCAGCGTGTCGAACGCTTTAGCTTTTAGCGGTAATATTTCGCCATTTTCCGCATAGACGAGGCGATTTACCGTGTCTACGCGAAAACCATCAAAGGTGTATTTTGTCGATCCCTGCTGGTCCATCCGGCGATTCACAACGATTCACAACTATTCACCGGTAGATTAACTACATTCACAACCCGGATGCCTGATTATCGCATACATCAGGCGAGGAGTCGGCTGAAATCCAAAACTTAGGGAAGGACAAAAGAATGAAGAGCAAAATAGCAAAATTTAGCGGTATCGGATATCTCATTGCGGTGTTCGCGGTCGGTTGTGTCTGTGCGCAGGATGGCCAGACCGGAGGCGGAGGACGTCTGTCGGGCACATGGGACGCAGTTGTAACGATCAGTGATTGTGCGGGCGGTGTCCCAATCACGGCAAATTCGATAGCGAGTTTCAATCAGGGCGGAACCTTCATCGGTTCTACCGGCGGCATACCGCAATCGTTAAGGACACCGGAACACGGGGTATGGCGTCACGTTAAGGGCAACACTTATGCGTTCAAGTTCAAGTCGTTCAGTTTTCTGCCGTCCGGCGCGCCGAACGGATGGTCCATAGTCGAACACCAGCTTGAACTGGACAGCGACAATAATTCCTATGCCTCGGCGGGCACGGCACGACTATTCGCGCCGAACGGCACACAAACCGGTCAGCGATGTTCCAGCGCGGTCGGCACGCGGTTTGAGTTATGAGCTTTTTCGAAACTGGCCCGGTGTCCGCACGGGCCATTCCTTTTTGCCCCAGCTTCCTACTAGACGACTTACGTTCTCCTTATTTGAAGTTCTTGATGAGAATGGCGTCCTGTGTAGGGTAGCCGCGAGCGACGAACAGGCGGCGACCATCGTGTGAGAACGCAAAGCGAAAGATCGAGCCGCTCGTGAAGTTTGTCAGTTTATATGGCTTGCTCCGGTCTCGCGGAAGCACCGTCAGGTTGTTCGTGCCTCCCTCCGGGGTCATCACAATCAGGCCCGCGGCGTCCGGCGTCCAGACCGCGCCGAAGTTCGCGACAGCTCCCGGCGGGAATGGAAGCTTCTCGATCTCGCGGCCGTCGGATGCGGTCACGATCACCGCTTCGGCTCCATTTCTGACGCAAGACAGCATCGAACCATCCGGTGAAAATACCGGGCTGATACAATTCTCGATGGCAAGGACCTGCGGTTCCCCGCCATCTGCTGGGATCTTTTTCAGGACCGTCGTCGTCGGATTTGCCGATAGATTCTCCGAATGCGTAACTATCGTTTTCCCGTCCGGTGATACGGCCGAATCGATCTCGTAGGTATTGCCGAACGTTAGCTGCCTTAGGTCGCTGCCGTCAGGGTTTACGCGGAAAAGGTGGTGTGCTGAGTCCTTGGTTATGGAGGAAAAGACGAGGAATCGTCCTGCGGGATCGGCGCGCAATTCTTCATTGTAGTCAAAGCCGGTCGCTATTTGCTTAGCGTCGGAGCCGTCGTCATTCGCGACCCACAAGGTCAAACTTTCGGCAGTGCGGGCCGTGTAGGCAATGCGTCCGTCCGGCAGCGGGACGAGCCCCGCTCGGCCGTCCGCCGAGCCTCGCGTGACTTGAACCGCCGAGGCTGCGTCGCCGGTCGCCTTCATTGACCATATCTGGCAGGTTCGTGTAACCGGGACCGCAATGAGGCTGCCGTCTCTTGCTATTCCGAGACCGGTAAGATCGTGCCGGTTGCCGTCGTTTGTAATTCGCCGCGAGACTCCTTCCGGGTAAGAAACAAAATATACGTTGTGGTGATATATCGGCATCGCGCGGTCAACCGCTCGCGTACCGATGGTCGCGATTCCGGACCCATCGGGTAGCCATTCGGTGCGGGAGTTCACGTCCCACGACTCATCCGAATATGAACTGACGATCCCGGTTGACATGTCAACCATTTTTAGGCGTGATGTGCCCGGCGACTTTGTTCTGTCCCACTCCGAGAACACGATCTTAGTACCATCGGGCGACCAGGCTCCATTGGAACCGATCGTTACCAGTCCGCGGCGCTCGACAATGGCCCGTTCGCCGCGCCCTTCCTTGTCGGCGATCATCAGAGAAGTATCGTGCTGTGCGTTCACGCGCATAAACGCAATTTCCTGGCCGTCAGGCGAGAACGATACGGTGCTGATCGAGCCGGAAAGCAGACTCGTCGGAGAGCCGCCTATCGTCGGGATGCGAAACAGAGTTCCTTTAAGGTCGCCTCTCTTTGTACCCAAAAAATAGATCCATCGGCCATCGGGCGAGAATGCTGTCCCCTGAATTGTGTGATCCGGCATCGAAACGAGTTCGACCCGCGAATTCTGGCCCGTCTGCTGGACAAAGAGTCGCGATTCATCGGCGTCGATCTCGCTATAGGCGAAGTAGCTGCCGTCTGGCGAGATCGTTGCGCCCCAGACAAAGTTTCCGTTGGTCAACCGTGTCACCGTGATCTCGCGTTGCCGATCCGCGATTGTCGCTGCCGGAGCGTTGCCCTGCCACAAGTACCCCAGCAGGCCGCCACCCGCGACCGCGACGAGCGCCAGGGCTGCGAGCAATATTGTAAGAGATGAAGGCTTCGTTGAAATCGTGGCCGGCTGCGGCACGGTCTCGATCAACGGTTCGGCGTTGCTCGCCGGGGACCACTCTACTACTCGCAGGACGTTTCCGTGCCGCTCGACGGTGCTGATACGATGCGGCATTTCAGCGCCGGCTTGCCGTCTATCGGGTGCCGAACCGTTCGGCACCAAATGGGCCTCGCCGTTAAACCGATACCCGCGACGCCTGAAGGTCTGGATATAAGGCTCGCCGTTGGGCCGATTGCCAAGCGTTTTTCTAAGTTGATAAAGGCACTTTGAGAGGTTCGATTCCTCAACGATCGAATCGGACCAGACCTCGGTTATCAGGTCGTCCTTACTAACGATCGCGCCCGCGTTCTGGACGAGAACGAGCAGTGTCCGCACCACCTTCGGCGGCAGGGCCAGGTCGGCCCCATCGCGGTACAGCATCAGCACATGGCTGTCCAGCCTAAACCGGTCAAACTCAAAAATGCCGTTTTCACCGCCCGCTGACATAGGAATATTAAAGTCAAGATAATTCGAACTTAAATTCAAAGACATCATCCGCCGCCCCCTCTATGATCTTTCATCATGGAGCAGAACAACCGACATTAGACCGCCAGGTTCGTTGGGCCTGTGGTAATAATGTATCGCAATGCGACCCCGAAACGGAAGCGTTTTTGTTCTGCTCCTACATGAGGTCAGCGAACGAGCGTCGGCCATGTCGCCCACGACCACTGAATTAAGGGGGATCTATGAATCGGAGACATTTTTGTAAAGACTATCCAGCGGATTTGCCGCGCCTGAATGAAAACCATGTAAGGCTTATCGGGTCGGCGCCTGCTGGCCCATCCGGCGATTCACAACAATTCACAACGATTCACCGGCGATTAACTACATTCACTTCCCATATGTCGATCATTGCACACATCAGCCGTTGAGCCCGCTATCACGCTCAGGCTGGATAAGGAGTATTATGGAAACCACTGTATCGAAACTCAGGAATTTTCATGTCGGATTCTGCGTTATAGCAATTCTCATGACCGCGATTGCCGCGAGGTCGCAGACAACGACATTTACCCATCAAGGACGACTTCCGTCTCCCGTGAGCGGGAATCATGATCTTGAAGTAAAGCTGTACCCGGTCGCGGCCGGCGGGGCGCCTATCGTCGGACAGGTAGTTACCGGAGTGCCGGTCACCCAGGGCATTTTCAGCGTTACGGTCGATTTTGGGCTGGGTGTCTTTTCCGGGGATGATCGCTGGATCGAGGTGTCATACAGACGTTCCGGCACGCTGGGCGGGTTTATTCCAACGCCACGCCAGCAGGTCTATTCCGTTCCGTACGCCATCAAAAGCATACTCTCGGGCGAAGCGGACTTTGCTTTAGATTCCGCGAAGCTCGGCGGCGTGGACGCGAACCAGTATGTTCTGACCACTGATCCGCGGCTCGGCGGCGGCGGGGGCGGGCCGCCGGCAGCCGGCAGTCCATTTTACATTCACAATTCGGCGACGCAGCAAGCCTCGTCGAACTTCAACATCTCAGGCAACGGCATCGTGGCGGGTCTATTTTCTGCCGGTACGGTGAATGCTCAAACGCAGTTTAATCTCGGCGGCCAGCGGATCCTGCGCAGCAATGCCGGCAGCTTTAATCTCGCCCTAGGCGAAGACTCTGGCTCAAGTGCGGTCGGCTCCCTGAATACTTTTGTCGGCAACGCCGCTGGTCGGGACAACGTCGGGGGCCTGCAGAATTCCTTCTTTGGTCACCGCTCTGGCCTATCCAATACTAACGGAGCCTCAAACAACTTCTTTGGCTATTTGGCGGGACGCGCTAACACCGTGGGGTCGGGCAACAGCTTCTTTGGTTTTCATGCCGGGTCTTTCAACACCGAGGGTGGCGGAAATTCGTTCTTCGGAAATCTGGCCGGTGCCGATTTCTTTGCCGGCAGCGGCGTCACGAGCGGCACTTTCAACACCTTTGTCGGACACAGTTCAGGCGGCAGCATCATAACGGGCAGCCGGAATTCGATGCTGGGCAG
>DATLNN010000165.1:0-3935 GCA_035536695.1 Pyrinomonadaceae bacterium
TGCACTGGCTGCACCGGGCGCGGTTCCGACCGGCGAGATCATTGTCTCCGGTAGCGATACAAACGCTGCTGTTACACTTGACGGGCAACCCGTCATGTCCGGCCGCACGTTCCTGGGTTCGGGCATCATCGCAACGCCCGAGACTCGATCCGCGACGGTCAATCTTGGCAGCCTTGGCCGGGTAAGCCTGTCGCCTAATTCGATTTTGAGCCTGACATTAGGTGAAAACAGCATCGGCGGTGAGTTGATCGCCGGAAATATGCAGGTCTTTAACAAGGCCGGCGTAGCCGTAAACATCAAGACGAAAGATAACCAGGTCACTAACAACGCCGAGCAGCCGGGTGATTTTTCGATCGACGTTCGCTCCGGCGAGACCGTTTCGACCATTGAGAAAGGCGAGATCTATATGGCGACCGGTCAGCCGACGGCTGCTCAGCTGACGGATGCCCAAAAGCGTGCTCTGTGGATCGTCGTTCCGGTGGTTGCCGCCGTTATCATCATCGCGGTCGTGGCCAGCGATGATGACGACTTCAACAACTTCAGCCCGGTCAGATAGTCTTCAGGAACGCATTAGTTTCGAGGCCCGGGTGACGATTTCACCCGGGCCTTTTCAGCGCATTACGCCGCAAACAATTCGCCTAGCCGGTCTAGGATCACCCCGTGGGTCTCCTTGTCGATCTCCCCGATCTTCTTTACGAGTCGCGCACGATCTACAGCCCGCAGTTGATCGAGCACGACGAATCTTTCGCTATTGAGAAAATCTATGGCAACACGCGTGGGATAACGTGCTTTTCCGGACGACAACGGGGCAACTATTACATGGGCGATAT
This sequence comes from Pyrinomonadaceae bacterium, assembly GCA_035536695.1. Taxonomy (GTDB): domain Bacteria; phylum Acidobacteriota; class Blastocatellia; order Pyrinomonadales; family Pyrinomonadaceae; genus OLB17. The sequence continues at coordinate 831 of DATLNN010000165.1, forward strand.
TGCCATTCATCTCATCGGGGGAGAGGATCACACACGGGCGGGTATTCTTAGCGTCTTTGGACGAAACCTCGTCGAGATTTACAAGGTATACGTCAAATCGTTTTACCATCGCCACTCCTTCTCTTCGAAGCGGGTTTTCGCCAATTCCCCGATCAGTTCGTCATCCTCATCTGACATCGCCTTAAAGGCCTCATCCCAGCCGGCACGCGGTTTCTGCGCGTTGCGGATCAGGATGCCGTCCGGGTGCCGCTCAAGCTCCACATCCGACCTGATACGGCATTCTTCAAGCAGGACCTTCGGAATGCGAAGCCCCTGCGAATTCCCGATCTGAATTATCTGAGCTTTCATAATTACATCGTAATTACAATGCCTGTTTTCGTCAACGTCCGGGTTGATCCACGGTTTCCCGCGCTGATAAACAACTTTCAGAGAGGTTTTCCTCCCGCTTGGTAATGGTGCATACCGAACCAAAGCCCTCGACCGGATATGCTCTGAATCAGACCGCGGGATAAATTCTTCAGAGAGCTTCAATAGCCGCGGAGACAAAACCAGGAGATAAAGACTATGCCAAACCAGAATAGAACACCGCAAGGAAATGATAAGACGACGGCCCGGGGCAGCGGCCAGGGCACCTCGGCCCAGACGGCGCCCGATCTAAACACACCGCCAGAGCTCAACGTGAGCCTCGACAGCGCCGAAAGCTCGGTTGAAAAGATGAAGGATACCGGAAAGTCGCTGCTCGAAGGAGCTAAGACCACGGCAAGCGAGGCGTATAGCTCCGTTGCCGACAAGGCCGCCTCGACCATCGAGGAGCAGAAGGCCGGACTAACAGGCGGATTGACGAGCGCTGCCGAGACCGTCAGGCGCGTCAGCGGAACGATCAGCGAGGGCGACAGCCAGGGCGGCGTAAGTGAGTACGCAGCACGCTATACCGAAACAGCGGCGCAAAAGCTGGAAGATGCTGCCCACTATTTCGACAGTACTGACTTGAAGGGGATCGCTCGTGACATTGAGTCATTTGCCCGCCGTAATCCCGCGATATTTCTAGGCAGCGCGTTCGCGCTGGGTGTCTTGGCGGCACGATTCATAAAGAGCGGGCCGTCGCCTTTAGCGAATAATATCGCGATGAGCGATGCGCCTGAACTTCCGGCGGCCAGAATGGGCGAGTGGGAGAACGGAGCCGTTGAGGCCAGGACCGGCTCGATCTAATGCTCGGAGGAGGGGTCGTTATGGCACAACAAAAATTGGCAAAGGAGGAGCGAAGCCTCGGTGATCTATTCACCGAACTCGCGGGCGAAACCGGGAATCTGGTAAGACAGGAAGTCGCTCTGGCGCAAGCGGAGCTGACTTATAAGGCCACGACAGCGGGCAAGAATATAGGGTCTCTTGCCTTCGGAGGCGCGGTGGCTTATGCAGGTGCTCTGGCGGTTACGGCGGGCATTATAATGCTGCTCGCTCAGTTCATTCCGGCATGGCTGGCAGCCCTGGTGGTCGGTCTCGCGATAGCCGCCGCGGCTTATTTTATGATCTCGTCGGCGCTGGCAAGGCTGGGAAATACCGACCCCGTTCCGCACGAATCAATTGAATCGATCAAGGAGGACGCAAAATGGCTCAAGAAAGAGATAACGTAGATGTGAACAGCGAAACAAGGGAGACCGAACATTCGGATGAGAACCGGGAGGTGGATCTGCGGGCCGATGCAGGTGGTGGTGATGAAACCGGCGAAACCGAGCAGATCAAGGAGCAGATCGAAGAAACACGGAACCAGATGGGCGAGACGATCGATGCGATCCAGGAAAAGCTCAGCTTTACAAACCTGTCGGAGCAGGTAACTGAGCACGTGAATCACGCAGTTGAAACGGCCAAAGATGCTGTTTACGATGCAACAATAGGAAAGGCGGCAGACATTATGAAAAACATTGGTGATGAAATAACAAATTCCTCGATTATCAGAACGGCAAAAGACAATCCGCTGCCGTTCGTACTCATCGGTCTCGGAGCAGGCTTGCTGGCCTACCAGAGCTATTCGGGCAAACAGGGCGGCGGCCGGCGGCGCCAGCTGGCCTCAGGCCGCGATGCTTTTGGCCGCATAGGCGATGGAAACTATAAGGGCGGCCGCCAACCGGACGGCGAAGGAGCTGTGGGCGAAAAGGTCAACGGCGTGACGTCTGTCGTTTCGAATGCCGCAGGCACGGCCTATGATAAGGTTACGTCAGCGGTCGATTCGGCTGTGACCGGCGTTAGCGATGCGGCGAGTCAGGCCTACTCAAAGGTGGGCGATGTCGGGACCGCTGCTCGCGGAAAATACGACTACTACCTTGAAGAAAACCCCTTGGCTGTCGGGGCCGTTGCCCTGGCGCTCGGCGCGGCGGTCGGTTTCGCGATACCGGAAACCCGCTACGAAGAGCAGCTTTTAGGACCGGCGCGTCAGGACTTCCTGGAAAAAGCTCAGAATACCGCCTCAGACTTGATCGATAAGACCAAAGAGGTTGTGACCGAGGCCGGGCGAACCGTAACCGAACAGGCTAAGGCTGCAATTGCTGAATAAGTAAGGTTGTCAAGGATCAGCCGGCTCGTCAGGGCGAAGCATTCTAACTGGATGTTTCGCCCTTGCTTACGTGCGCGCCTTGTGCAATTTTCTCGACGCCGTCCATATAACGCGAAAGGACCTCTGGAATCAGAATAGTACCGTCCGGTTGCTGGTAATTCTCGATGATGGCGATCCATGTACGGCCGATCGCTAACCCGCTTCCGTTCAATGTGTGCACAAACTCCGGTTTAGCTCCGCCAGCGCGGCGAAAACGCGTGTTCATCCGCCGGGCCTGAAAGTCGCCGCAGTTCGAGCAACTCGAGATCTCACGATAGGTCTGCTGGCTTGGCAGCCAGACCTCGATGTCATAGGTCTTGCGAGCTCCGAAACCCATGTCGCCCGTCGAGAGCATGACCGTTCGATAAGGGAGGCCGAGCAGTTGGAGGATACGCTCGGCGTTCGCAGTCAGCCTTTCGAGCTCACTCTCGGAATTCTCTGGCAGGCAGAGTTTTATTAGCTCGACCTTTTCAAACTGATGCTGGCGGATAAGGCCGCGTGTATCACGGCCGTAGCTC
>DATLNN010000166.1:0-9425 GCA_035536695.1 Pyrinomonadaceae bacterium
CAGGTCAAGAACGTTCCCGGCTTGGTGCGTGTCGGCGAGGAAAAATATAACGGTCGCGATGCCATCAAATATCGGTACGCCGCCGTTGCCGACACCCAGACGCGCGCGGGCCAGGTTGCGACCGAGTCCTTCATGCTTGTCGACAAGGAAACTGGACTGCCCCTTCGTTCGGAGACGGTCTCGCAATCCCAGACCGGTGGCAATGTCCAAGGCTACGGCGGCCTGCGCATCGTGACCGAGATCAGCGATATCAAAACTGAAACTCCTGCCGACCTGTTCGCCGACCCGACCGCATTCCAAAAGATCGAAAGCGACCAGGTCCGAGCTCAAGTTGATATGGTCTTTAATTCGGTTGCTATGATGCTCGGCCAGCTGATCAAGCAGGCGCAAACGGCCGCCCCGGCGAGGTAACAAATGAGCAAACTGATCCTCGGCCTTATGATCGGCCTTATCGTCGGCGGGGCGCTGACGTTCCTGCTGTTCGTCGGGGTGCCGCGGGCAGCCCAGACGCCCGGGTCACCGATAAAGGCGCCTGATGTCTCCGCTCCGGCGGGGTCGGCGCAGATCGTGCTTAAACAGGAGTTCTTCAACGAGATCCTAACGACCATCTTCCGTGATATGAGCGATCCGGCCTTCCCGCTAGCCGTCGCCGCGAACCCGGTGGACGAGCAGCCCCATATCACCCATGCGGTATTCCAGGATGGACAGCTGTGCGACGGTAAGATAACGGTGCGCGAAGAGGGCAGCGGCGTGCGCACGTCCGTAAGGTTTGAAAATAACCGCATATCCGCTCCATTTGCTTTTGCCGGGAACTATTACACACCGTTCGGCTGCATTCAGTTCACCGGGTGGGCACAGGCCAATCTCGAACTGCGCTACGACGCCGCAGCGAGGACCGTCTTCGGACGTATCAACGTAGAAACCGTGAATCTGGATGGTGTAAATCCGATCGTGGGCGGCATCGTAACTCCGCTGGTTCAGACGACCCTCAACAATCGTGTCAATCCGATTCCGGTCCTGAGCGGCGACCAGATAGCTATCGATGTACCGATCGCTTCAGCGGCGGGCAGGTTGCGGGCGACGGTCAACGATGTTCGGGCCGAATTCAGAGATGACGCCCTCAATCTGTATGTGATATATGCCTTCAAAGGGGCGCCGATACAGTGATGGTCCAACGCTTGCATCGGCGCGACCCAAGGGCTAGAGTCTGAACCGTGAAAACGAAACAGAATACAGTCTTGTTCTTTGCTTTGGCTCTGCTGCTTGCTGTCGGCCTCGGCTGCGGATTTGTCGATCAGGCGACTGGCCCGGGTAATACAAACGCCAATAAATCGCTAACTGACAAAGCGGTGGACACGGCCGTCGGCCAGGAAAAGATCGGCATACCCGAATGCGACGAGGTGATGGACCTCTTAACGGCCGAGGCCAATAACCCCGACGACAATTTCGTCGTCAAGGCGGCCAAAGGCGTGGTTGTGAACAAAATAAAGGAAACGATCAGGACGAGCATCGAGGAAAACCAGACTGATAGGGCTCAGATCGCCAAAGACTGTACTCAGGCAAAGACCGAATTTGAGAAGTACAAGGCCGGTCAGGGTAAACAGTAGAGGCCCGTGGTTCGATCAACTCTTTACGGCAGCATTAACGAGCGTGCCTTACCTCGTACAAGCCCCGTCGTTTACACTCGAGTTTTCTGCCTGAGACCGGCTGAAAGCGTCACTCTTACGTCTTAATTAACGGCCTTTGAACTCAATCCCGACTCGCGCAGGTTGATCTGTGCATAGACCTCGGCAAGCGCGAGTTTGCAGTTGATCGCTTCGAGCGAGATCACGTCTTCACGCTCGTTGTAGATACGGTACATCCACTGTTTGGCATTCTGCCGGGCGTAGTGCTCGACGCGCATCTCCGTCTCATTCACCAGGAGAAACTCTTTTATACTCGGTATCGCCAGAAAACCTTCGAGTTTCTGCATCCAGTCGCTTGATTTCGATGCACCGGAAAATATCTCGATCAGGACCGTTGGATTCTGTAGGAGTTCAGCCCGTTCATTCGCAAATGCCGGTTCGCCGTTCACGATGACCACGTCGGGGAAACAAATTGAATTCTTGCCGATCTGGATCGGCATGTCGCCCGAGTACAGTTCACAGGTATTGCGCTGAATACGGCTACCGATCGCGATGATGAAATTCGTCGTGATCAGATTATGCCAGCGATTTGCAGCTGCCTTTGGGACGATCTTGCCGTCCAGATACTCATTCTTTACGATGTCATGCCGGTCGGACACGCCAAAGTTTTTCGATTGTTTTGCAGCAGGCTGATTTACCGTGGTTTGACTCATGATGGGGTGTACTCCTTCGAAAAAAATGCAAACGCGGGCTGGAAGAGCGGTCAACAAAGACACGAAGGCTTTGCGCGAGCTAGTTTGTTTTGCTAAAACTAGTTTGACATATTCGACCGCATCGCATCAAGGACTAAATGAAGCTTGCCCTCCTGGCCAGAGAAACCAACTCGACTATCGAACGCGGCTCGCCGGACCTGGAGGTTACTTCAACCGCTGGTCTCGACATCGCGTCAGCGGGCGAGATCACATTCCTCGCAAATCCAAAATACTTCCGTCAGGTTGAGTCGACCGCGGCGTCAGCGATATTTCTAAGCGAAAGCTATGAGATAAAGCGTGACGACATCGCCGTGCTGCGTTCGCCCGACCCATATGTCGCCTATACGCAGGCGATGCGATTGTTCTTTCCCACGCCCGAGGTAAAGCCTTTTATTCATGAGACAGCCATCATTGATGCAAGCTCCGCCGTCGCCGATGGCGTTGAGATCCATGCAAACGTCGTGATCGGGCCTAACTGCCGGATCGGCGCTGGCGCGCGATTAATGCCGAATGCGACGATTTACGAAGGTGTAACGATCGGTGAACACACAACGATCCACTCCGGCGTTTCAGTCCGCGAAAACTGCGAGATCGGCCGAGACTGTATCATTCACAACAATACGACCATCGGCTCGGACGGTTTTGGCTACGCAAAGACGGCGGAGAAACGTTGGCTAAAGATCCCGCAGACCGGCAGTGTTGTGATCGAGGACGACGTCGAGATCGGAGCCAACACGGCCATCGATCGTGCCTCGGTCGGTGAGACACGCATAAAACGCGGTGCAAAGATCGACAATCTCGTGCAGATCGGCCACTCGTGCACGATCGACGAAGATGCATTGATATGCTCGCAAACGGGGCTTGCAGGAACATCTCACATCGGCAAACGCGTGGTACTGACTGGTCAGGTCGGTATCGCGGGGCATTTAAAGGTCGGCGACGATGCCGTGATCACCGCCAAATCCGCAACGTCGCACGACGTTGAACCAGGGAAAGTGATCTCGGGAATCCCCGCATTCGACAATCGCGAATGGCTGCGTTCGACCGCCGCTTTTCGCAAGCTCGGCGAATTTGCCTCACGGTTGCGAAGACTGGAAAAACGTGTCTTCGAGTCAGATAAGTCGGCGTAACGGGACGGGCGGGCACTCGGCCATCTGTGCTCCTCCGTGGTACTCTGTTGCTAGCCTCTTATGACCACATCAGATACCGGCTACGACGTCACACCGCTCAACGACGAGGCCATCGAGCGTCTCGCCCAGGACCTGAACGCCGAAGAATATAGAATCCTGCTCGATCATGGCACCGAGCCCGCTTTTTGTGGAACGTTGCTCGATAATAAGCTTGACGGAACTTACGCGTGCCGCCTATGCGGTCTGCCGCTCTTTAGCTCAAGCCACAAATTCAATTCCGGCACCGGATGGCCTTCTTTTTACAGGCCGTTCGATGAAGATCACCTTCAAAATATCGAAGACACCAGCTATGGCATGCGTAGAATAGAGATCCGCTGCGCCCGCTGCGGCGGACATCAGGGGCATGTTTTCCCGGACGACCGGCCGCCGAGCGGCCAAAGATATTGCCTCAATTCGGCATCACTCGAATTCTTCGAAGCAGGAACGAACATTCCTCAAAAAAATTGAATGGGAAAAGGAAAGGAGAAAGCGGTACCTATCGTGCTGCGGGAGCGCGACGGCCGGAAGCACATATTGGTCTTTCGGCACCCGACCGAAGGCGTGCAGATGGTCAAGGGTAATATCGATGACGGTGAAAGCGCGAGTGAGGCGGCCGAGCGCGAGCTCCGTGAAGAGTCTGGCCTGGACGATGTTGTGGGGATCGATTCATGCGGAGAATGGAAGTCGGAAGAGGACGGGGACCTGTGGCATCTTTTCATTTGCCGTTTATCAAGCGATCCGCCGGACGAATGGGACCATTTCACTCATGACGGCGGAGGCCTGACGTTTAGCTTTTTCTGGCACGATCTCGAGGAAGCACCGGGCGTTGATTGGGAGGACGCTTTTGCCGAAGCCTTACCGAAAATTCGCGCGCTGTGCCCTACAGAATAGAGTGCCGCGATGGCCTAGCGCGACACCATTATCACTCTACTACTTTCTATCCTTAAAACTATCGAACAGCCTCGTATGCCGGCTGGTGAGCGGCAGCATGCGGCCATTTATGAAAAGGTGCTTAATATTCGTGCGCGGGTCGAGGATGCTGCCATCGGCCACAACTATGTTTGCGACCTTGCCAACCTCGATCGATCCCATCCGGTCAGCGATGCCGAGTATTTCCGCGGGGCTTATCGTAACGGATCTTAGTGCGTCGGCCGGCGATAAGCCATAGGCACCGGCAAGACCGGCATGATAAGGCAGATCGCGGGCCTCGGGGCCGACGTCACCCGTAGCAATGGCGAATTTAACGCCGGCGGCCTGCATCTTGGCTGGGGCCTCGTAGAGATAATCGTACGGATCGTCGTCCCGCACCGGCAGGGTGTACATGTGCGTATAGATGACGGCGATGTTATTTTTCTTTAGGTCGTCGGCGACCTTCCACGCTTCCTGGCCGCCCACTAAGACACCCTTCAGCTTCATCTCGCCGACAAATTTCGCAATTGCGCGAATATCGCGTTCGCGTTCCGCCGTAAAGAAAACAGGGCGCCGGCCGCCGATATAAGGTGCCAGCGCCTCGAGCCGTTGATCGGTCGCGACATAGGGAAGTGTTCGGTCCTTTGTGTAGGCGTCGCGTGCACGAAGGTAGCTCTCCGCGTTTCGAAAGATCTTTTTCAAGTCTTCGACAGCCGTGTCTCGCCTGCGGACCAGCTCGTTAAAGTCCGGCTGCTGCTGCTGCTGCTGGCCAAAACCGCCAAAACCTCCGCCGCCAGCTACGATCCTGGGAAAATTGATAACGAGGCCATGTTCGCGCACGACGGCCATCTCGTCAGGAGTCGAGCCATTCAGGTTGATAATGGCTGATTGGCCGCTGATGATGCCGCCTGTCGGAGCGGAGTGAACGGTTGTGATGCCATTGACGCGGGTCACGTTGATGTGCGCAGAATGCGGGTGAATGCCCTTTATCGCCTTAGTGTTGGCATTCATCGTACCCGTTTCCGAAAGATCGACCGAGCCGGCGACAGCTAGAGTGATCTCGGCAAGTCCCATATTCGTTGCCGCGTCGATCATGCCGGGAAACACGGTCAGGCCGCGGCCTTCGACGCGTTCAGCACCCACGGGGACCGCGACGCCTGCGCCCACCGCGGCTATTTTTCCATTCTGGATGACCACCGTCCCGTTTTCGATCGCGGGGCCCGACACCGGAACGATACGGGCGTTTACGATAGCAAACGTGCCGGCTTTACCGGTCGCATTTTGCTCCGTGCCGTCGTTCTGCGCATACAGCGAACAGATTGAACCACACATGAGCATAGATAGACACAGATAGATGAAGCGATGCATAAACGTTTCACTTTGAACCTTGAACTTTGAACTCATTACCGATGCCCTCCATCGCCGTCCTCTTCTTCGTCGCTATGCTCCCGGCGCCGCTCCGTAGGCACCCGGGGCGGCGTGCCTCCCGACCCGGGCGGTCGATTTGCGTCGAGCTTCTCGAGGGCCTCGCGTTCTTTTGCCATCTCCGTGCGCCGTGTGAGGTCTCGGGCCCGGTCAAAGTAAACAACGCCCTCTATGAAGGTCATTTCAGCTCGCGAGAACGGGCTAAAAGGGTGGCCGTTCCAGATAGCGAGGTCTGCATCTTTGCCGACCTCGATCGAACCCGTCCGCTTGTCGATGCCAAGCTGTTTGGCTGGATTCAGTGTGATCATCTTCAACGAATCTTCTTCGGGCACGCCGCCGTATTTCATCATCTTGGCGGCATCGAGATTAAGGCGCCTGATACGCTCATCCGAATCGGAATTGATCGACACATTCACGCCGTTCTTCCACAGGATGTAGCCGGCGTAAGGAATTGAGTCGTAAGCCTCTAGCTTATAGCCCCAGCTGTCGGCAAAGATCGAGACGCCGGTGCCGCGTTTTGCGATCTCCGGAGCGATCTTGTACGCCTCTAGTCCGTGTTGCAAAGTCGCTACTTTGAACCTAAACTCGTCGGCGAGAAGGAGCAAATTCAGGTGTTCGTCCGAGCGGTAACCGTGGGCGTGAACGAGGCGTTTGCCCTCAAGTATTTCGACAAGCGGCTGCAATTCCAGATCGGTCCGCGGCGGCACTTTTGTTTTCTTCGCCCGAAAATCGTCCCACGACTGTTTGTAATCTCGAGCTCGGAGGAAAGCGTCACGCATTGTTTCGATCACGCCCTGACGGGTCCGGGGGTACCGAAGCGTTTGTCCAGGCTGCGGTGCCTGAGTAGTGCGGCGGACGTTCTCGCCCATCGCAAACTTGATGCCCGGCGGAGCGTCGGCGATCGGAAATTCCTCGACCGGGCGGCCCCATTTGAATTTGACGGTCGAATTTTGCCCGCCGATCGACTTTGCGGATCCGTGAAGCAGGTTGGCGGCCGTCACCCCGGCAGCAAGCGCCCGATAGATCGAAATGTCACGAGGATTGAGCATGTCGCGGACGCGTGTCATCGACGTGACCGAGTAGCTTCCCTCGTTGATCGCATCGAGCATGGCATGTGAGTGACAATCGATAATGCCCGGTACCACGTATTTCCCGGTCGCGTCGATCGTCCGGACGCCCGCTGGAGCGGCGATATTCGCGCCAATGCGTGTTATCTTGCCATTCCTGACGAGAATGTCGGTATTCGGCAGCGTTCCTCGGGCAGCCGTCATGACTGTAGCTCCCTTGATCAGAACGTCGTCATTGCTGCCCTGACCGAACGCGGTCATCGGCAGACTTCCGGCGATCAACAGAAGCAAAACCAAGCTTGTCGTAATCGTTTTCATAACTCTTAAATCTTTCATTGTCAGTAACTGATGGCCCATTACTGCTACCTATGGATTCTTTGTGCCGGAAAAGGAAACCGTTCCCAGTGTCGAGGTCATCGAACCACTGATCTGATTGCCGGTGACCGATCCGCTCGCCGTGAAATCGACCGTTTGACCGCTAACCTGTGCAACCCCTCCGAACGAGAATCCGTCCGCGGTCACCCGGCCGCCCGTCAATTGGGTCGTTCCCAGGGTTGAAGAAACCATCGTGCCAGTAATGGTTGATCCCTGCTGTGTAAATGTCAGCGTGGCTGTGGCTGGCGACCCCGGGATCTCAATACTGATCGTGTACGTACCGGCTACGTTTGGCAGCCCCGACGGGGGCGTTCCCGCCGGACCGGTGCCGGGGGTTCGACCGCCAGCAGGCCGGACAGGTTCCTTCTGCTCAAAAACTTTGCCGTCAATGATTATCTGCGGCACAAATCTGTCACGAGCGAATATGTCGCCTTTGACGAGGGTCAGGTTGGCTATCTTGCCCGCTTCGATTGAACCCAGCCGATTATCGACGCCGAGGACCTCGGCCGCACCGAGCGTCATCGCCCGGACCGCCGCATCCTTGCTCAACCCATTTTCGACCGCCCTGGCCGCGTTTGTAAAGAAATCGCCTATCGCGGTCGCCCCGCCTGAGTGAAAGGCAAATTTCACACCGGCGGCTGCGAGCCGCCCCGGCCCTTTCGGGGTCTCGGCCCGAAGCCGCAGAGTTTCCATACTTTCCGGATCGGCATCGGCCGTGATGGCCGCGGTCCGCCTCGGAAAATTCAGTGACAGTAATACCGGCACATTCTGAGCCTTTAGCCGGTCGGCGACCTTCCACGCCTCATTGCCCCCGGCAATGATACCGCGAAGGTTATATTCCTTGATCAGGTCAAGCGCACGGATTATTTGTATCTCGGTGTTTGCATTAAAGACGACGGGCATCTGACGCTTGAGAGCGGGAATGAGAGCCTCAAGCGACTTATCTGCCTCCGGCCGCCTCAGGCCCTTTGGGTCCGCCGCATATATTTTCTGCACTTCGTCAAGCCGCCGGGCATCGTTGAACATCTGGCGCAGGGCGGAGAACGTGCCCAGAAGCGAAACCGGGTATCGGCCCTGGCCAATGGTAGTGAACGTGACATGCTGGGCAAACGGCGAACGGATCACCATTTCCGAAACAGATTCGCCGGCAAGGTTGATGACGGCCGATTGGCCGGTAAAAATGCCGGTACGGCCCGTGGTCAGGACCGTAGTGAAGCCGGCATTTCGGACAGCCTCGAACTGGGCCTCCCCGGCGCGCAATTCGTCAAAAGTCGTCGCGTCCGGCTGAAGGCCGGTCGGGTAATTCGAATTAGATGTCGGTGCCGCCGCCGCCGCCGCCGCGGTCGCCTGCCCGCCCCCCGGGCCGCCGGGACCCGGTGTCGCCGGCCTGGCGGCAGGCAGCCCAAGATTCGTCAACGCGTCAATAAGGCCCGGATAAACCGTCAATCCGGTCGCATCGAACAGCTGTGCATCGGCCGGCGCCTTCAAATTTGCACCGACGGCCTCGATCAACCCGTTCCGAACCACTACGGTGCCTCTGTTGATCGTTGGCCCTGAGACAGTAACGATCCGGGCATTGGTGATCGCATAGCTCTGCGCATTAATGGCATAACCGGGAAGCAGACAAAGTGCCGCAAGCGCCAGCAAGAATAGCTTTGATCTCATATCTCTCGTTTTACAACAGAATGGGTTTAGAAATAGCTTTAACGAGAGGATATAAAAAAAGTGTCCGATTGCAAAGCAGGCATGACGCCTTGAGCCACGCGGCCTGCCTCAGCGGCTCGATCGCCGACGCCCCGCCTTGCAAGGGCTCACCCCTGTGAACTCACACCCAGGCCGAAACCTGCCGCCTTCGCCGCCTAACCTTCCGCCTCCCTGTCCAAAAGCTGTTTCTTTCGCCGGACGCCCCACCTGTAACCGCTCAGCTTTCCGTCGCTGGCGACAACCCGGTGACAGGGGATGATAACCGCTATGCGGTTCCGTGCACATGCCTGGGCTACTGCCCGCACCTTTTTCTTATCGCCCAGCGCCTCGGCGACCTCAGTATATGACCTTGTCTCACCGTAAGGGATCCTTCTCAAAAATTCCCAGACCTGCATCTGA
>DATLNN010000167.1:0-3356 GCA_035536695.1 Pyrinomonadaceae bacterium
TTATTTTTCCTCGAGAAAGATTTTTTGAATAACCTGTAACGGTTTATTATGCAAGGATCTTAGCTGCAAAAATGGCTTACGAACAATCCGCACGATTGTTTCAAAAAACTGATTGGCGCGCTACGACCTGCCGGACGCTCACTCCGCCGGAGGCAAAAGCGACAGCGGGCTTGCCCGCTTCTGAACGGCACCGTCATTTTTTCGTGCTCGGTTCAGCCGCGGGCTTGCCCGCAACCGCAGCCAGGTTCTGTTAAACCTCGACAATCGTGGTAACGATCACGGGCCTCGAGCTTAACTTCTGCTGGACGAATCGTTTCAGGTGTATGCGCAAGTTTTCTTTGAAAACGTTGCGATCGGCGATATGTTCGGGTTTCATTTTGGCTACGGCGTCGGTTACGGCGTCGCGCGCCGCGGCCGAAAAGCCGTTCAGGGGGTCGACCCCCGCCACGCCCTGGAAGGTGACGATGGGGTCGCCGGCAAGCTGATGCTTGATCTTGTCAACGGCAACGACCAGCGATATCGCTCCGCCGTAGGCGAGCTTTTTGCGTTCGCGGACGATGTCGTATTCGATCGCCTCAGATGATTCTTCGTCGATAAATGTCTTGTGCAGCTCGTGTTTCTCCACGACCTTTGCCGCGTACTGGTCGATCTCTAGGACGTTGCCGTTCTCGATGAGGATAATATCGTCGTCAGCATAGCCGGCGACGTGGTTTTTTATATATTCCTTCTGGCGAAAGAGCATCCGGTATTCGCCATGGATCGGCACGACAAAACGCGGCCGCGACGTTTCGACCATGATCTTGATGTCCTCTTGTGAGGCATGGCCGGAAACATGGACGAGGCGGCGTTTTTCCTCGATTATGTTTGCCCCGCGCTTGTAAAGGTGGCCGATCATGCGGCTGATACCCTTTTCGTTGCCCGGGATGATGCGGGCCGAGAGCACGACCGTGTCCCCCTTTTCGACTTCGAGTCCCTTAAAGGTCGAGGTCGCCATATTCCAAAGCGCGGCCCGCATCTCCCCCTGCGAACCGGTCACCAGGTAGCAGATCTCATCATCATCAAGCTTTCTCGACGCTGACAGGTCTATCATCGTCTCGTGTGGGATCTGTAAAAGCCCGTGTTCCTCGGCGATCTCGACATTTTTTTGCATCGAGCGGCCGATGACACAGACCTTACGTCCAAATTGGTGGGCGATATCGAAAACGATCTGGAGGCGATGGAGCGACGACGAAAACGTCGAGATGATCAGCCGCCCCTCGGTCTGCTCAAAGATCTCTTCAAAGGCCGGAATAACGGCCATTTCCGACGGCGTTCGTCCGGGAACAGTTGCGTTTGTAGAGTCGCAAAGCAGCGCCAGCACGCCCTCGTCCCCGATGCGGCCGAGGGTTTTTAGATCGTACGGCTTTCCGATCACGGGCGTATCGTCGATCTTATAATCGCCGGTGTGGATGATAGTCCCGACCGGCGTATGGATCGCAAGCGAAAAACACTCGACCAGCGAATGCGACGCGTGAATAAACTCAACTTTGAAATGGCCGATCTTAACAATATCGTTCGCCTCGACACGGTGGAGCAGAACGTCGTCGAGCATGCTGTATTCGCCCAGCCGCTTCTCGGTCAACGCCAATGTAAATCGCGATGAATAAACCGGCAGATTGAACCGTCTAAGAATATGAGAGAGAGCGCCGATATGGTCCTCATGACCGTGCGTCAGGATTATCGCGGTCAGATCGTCGCGATACTCCTCGAGGAAAGCGAAATTTGGTATGGATATATCAACCCCAAACGGAGTCTCCTCAGGGAACCCCATCCCGGCGTCGATGATTATCATCTCGTCTGCATAGCGGATGCCCATGCAGTTCATGCCAAATTCGCCGATGCCGCCGAGCGGGATGATCTCAACCTTGTTTACAGACACAAAAACTCCTTACCGAACAAAAGTTCAGTATAGCATAAGGGGTAATGCAGGCGATGTTCTTGCGCCAGTCAACGGGAGCGGGCGTAGAGCCTCAGCCACTCATCCAGAGACAGAGTTTCCGCCCTGCGCTTTGGGTCGATCGACGCGTCTGACAAGAGCACCCCCGCGTTTTTCTCAAAACGTTTGAGATTGTTCAGGATGGTCTTTCGTTTCTGTTCGAACGCCGCGCTTACGAGCCTGCGAAAGTCTGGTTCGTCGCCGGCGCTCGGCTGTTTTGGCGTTAGTTCAATGACCGAACTCCACACTTTTGGAGCAGGTGTAAACGCCTCGGGCGGGACGTCCATGAGTTTGCGAGTGTCGAAAGCGGCCTCGGTCAAAACGGTGAGAAATCCGCGGTCGCTATTGCCGGGAGCCGCGGATATGCGATCCGCGACCTCGCGCTGGAGCATGAGTATCAGTTTTGAAAAGGCTTGACGCTCGACAATCAGCTTCTGCAGGATTGCCGTCGAGATGTAATAGGGAAGGTTTGCGACCAGCTTCGCCTTTGTCCCGGGATCCACAAGGGCGGAAAGATCAGTTTCCATGACATCGGCCTCAATCACAGTGAAATTCGAGCTTGAGTGAAACTGGACGCGCAGGGCCGGAACCAATTGCCGGTCGATCTCGACGGCCACAACCTCTGCGCCCGTTTCGATCAGCTTTTCCGTCAGAGCTCCTCGGCCCGGGCCGATCTCGATGACCGTTTCGTAGGGTAAGAGTTCAAGGGCATTAACGATTCGACCGATAACAGTCTCCTCGCGAAGGAAATTCTGGCCAAGAGATTTTTTCGCCCGCATAATCTTGTCAGAACCAGGAGCGATAGACTGGGTCCTCTTCCTGGCAATCGCAACTACCCGTCTTAGCCCCGTGAAGAACCCAGTTGCTACCGCTCCCGACTCTGAGCTGGATAACCGGTGATCTCGACGTCGTCGCCGAGCCGTTCGATCGATAGGTCGGTCAACCGCAAGGCTTCCGTGAGCGAGGCGACTCCGGTTCCACCGACAGCGGCAGGGGCGTCTGGGCCGCCAATGATGAATGGAGCTACAATAAACGTGACCTTATCGATGAGTCGGGCGTCGCAAAACGCGCCGGCGACCTCTGTACCGCCTTCGACGAGAACGGATTGCAGGCCGCGCGCTTTCAGCTCATCGAGCAACCGCACGAGATCACGCCCGCCGGTTTCGGCCTGTACAACATCTACGCCGGCATTGCGAAGCCGCCTGATCTTGTCCGTGTCGTGGCTGTTCGTAAATACGATCGTCGGCGTCGTAGGAGCCGTGGCCACAAGCCTTGAATCGAGCTTTATGCGTAGACGATTGTCGAGAATCACTCGCACGAGCGCGCGCCGCCGGGGCTTGCCGCTTCTGTCCGTCAGGCTCGGATCGTCGATGAATGCCGT
>DATLNN010000168.1:0-2653 GCA_035536695.1 Pyrinomonadaceae bacterium
ATCAAAAGCCCGATCCAGAAAAGCGGAAAGAAAAACACAAGGAGTACGGCGAACGTTATCCATCCGGCGGTTGAGATTCGACGCTCGATGCGCGGTGGATAGCGGCTCATGCAGTGCGGACATATAAAGGCCTGCCCTATCTGCTGCATCGGCTGATGGACGAGCGGCGCTTCCCCATAGCCCAGATTGGCAGGACCGAACTGCGATGTTCGCGGCCGAAGTTCACCGGGCGGCGACGTCCTCCGGGCCTCGTTGTCGGTTCGAAACTCATCCGACTGCCATGCGTACGGACGTGGAGCCACATGATCGTATGCATCGTCGGGCTTTGTCTGAAGCAGTGTAAATTTCGTCCCGCAGAAACGGCAGAAATGCACGGTAGGCTCGTTAAACTTTCCGCAGTTCTGGCAGGGGATCATACTCACACACGCAGCGAGGCCGTACATACGAATATAGCAGACATGTATTCGATTGTTGAAGAAGCGATAAGCGCCGCGGCAACGATAGTTGTTGCCAGCCCGTCTAACAATTCGGTAAGCTGAGTATTACTCCTCTCGCCACGCTGAAGAAATATGAAAAAAATATTCCTCGCCTCGATCGCGACCTTCTTGTTTTCCACAGCCGCATTCCCGCAGCCGTCGGACGCGGCACTCCGGCAGGTGGCCGACAGGGATCGCGTGGATCGGTCCGCTGACGGATCCCTGACGACCATGTCGCCGGCCGAGCATCTGTCACGCGGAAAGACCTATTTTGAGAACCGACTGTTTCCGCAAAGCCGTGAGCACTTTGACAAGATCTTTGACAACTTTGCGACGGATCCGGCAATGTCGGGTGCGTTGTTTATGACGGGCCGTTCATACTACTGGGAGCGTGAATATGGCCGGGCGATCCAATTTCTCGATCGCGTCGCACGCGAGTACCCGGCGACCAAAGACGGGCGCGAAGGGCTTTCCTTCAAGGCGGCCTGTCACGTTCGGCTCGGCAAGAACGCCGAGGCGGCAAAGATCTACGAGCAGTATACCGTCATGTATCCTGAGGGCGAGCGGATCGATTCCGCGTATCTCAACATTATCGACGCCTTGCGCGAGGCCGGCGATTACGATGAAGCAAACGCGTGGGTCGATAAAACGCGCCGGAAATTTGCCGGGATGGCAACCGAAACAAATGCACTGCACGGTCGACTCCGGATGGAGATACACCGCGGAAAGTGGGCCGATGCCTCTGTTGCGGCCGACATCTTGATAGCCGCGAATGACTTCCGAGGCGCGATGACGACCATCGACGAGGTCAAATACCTAAAGGCATTCGCCCTCGAAAAGGCGGGTAACAAACAGCAGGCGATGGACACATACGCCTCGATCCCAAACAGTTTTAATTCCTATTGGGGCGGCCGGGCTTCGGAGCGTCTTGCTCGCGGCGGTGCAAAGTTTCATGTACCCGCGCCGTTAACATCGAAACATGTAACCGACAACCCGGTTGTCTATCGGGCCGAGGTGCTTGAGTTTTCACGTAAGAATAAGATCGACCCGCGGTTTGTGCTGGCGATCATGAAGCAGGAAAGCTCGTTCCGGCCCGGTGTGAAATCGCCCTCCGCGGCGCGCGGTTTGCTACAGCTGGTCTTCGACACGGCACTGAAATATAACAAAAAGGCAGGATACGCCTCACTACAGCCGGACGACCTTTATATTCCCCGCACGAATATTGCCATCGGAACGCAGTATATATCCGCTCTTAAAGACGAATTTGGAGGCCTCTACGAAGCCATCGCCGCCAGCTACAACGGCGGCGAAGATAATGCCGCGCGCTGGCTGAACCGCTCAAAGCCGAAGGACCCAGCGATTTTCGCGTCAGAGGTTGGTTTTGCCGAGACGAAAAATTATGTGTTCAAGGTGATGAACAACTTCCGGGTGTACCGCGAGCTTTATGATGAAAATCTGGCGAGGAGATAGCACTTCTTCGGCGCTCGGGAGTTCTCATGACTGGGCTGCATTCGTCGCAGGATCGTCCTTTTTATAACTCTGGTGCCACGACCGGACGCCGCATTTTGGACATTTTCTATAAGTTCTCTGGTTTCCGGTCGCCTTCCAGCGGATGCCGCCCATATCCCAATATGATTCTTCAAAGCTGCACTCGCCGCATTTGATGAACCATCGACGCGAGTCGGCCTCCATCGATCGGGCCCACGATGCGGGAAAAACTGACGTGAAAAAACGCTGTACCCAACTCATAATCGTCACTGATGACTGTGAGGCACAAATTGGCGGACGGCGTTAAACATTTTCAACGTACCGCCCAGGATTCCGCCCCAACCGAACATGCTGCCGTCGGCAAAGTATGCCATCCGGCCGCCGTCGTATTCGACCTTTATCCAATTATTAATAAAATCTCGGCCCTGTTTGCCATATGAAACGTTCTGAATGTTAGTGATGCGGATTCCCTCTTTCCTGCCGATGAAATCGATGTAGCCATCGCTCAAGACGAGTCTTCCGATATCGCGAAAGGCCTTCAATTTCATATCGCCCCATTCGTTCGGTTTATCGAGATACCAGACTTTTTCGAATAAAGTTTCGGACATAGGAACTTATCAGCACGACGCCTCTCCAGTAAACTTCGTTAAGCCGCGGGCTTGCCCGCACCCCGTGCGAAAACTGCCAGT
>DATLNN010000169.1:0-3652 GCA_035536695.1 Pyrinomonadaceae bacterium
AATTCTGGTGAAAAGCGAGTTTCAGCTGCCTTCATTACCTCACCCTTGATCTGTTTCACCTCGCCAAGGGTCTTCTGGCCGAAACCGAGCGGCTTTTCGTACCGCTTGAAACTTTCCGAGCCCAGATTTGAGGTCATGATAACGATCGCGTCCGACAGATACACCTTTTTGCCGCGGCCGTCCGTTATCCAGCCCTCGTCGAAGGCCTGGAGAAAGATGTTCATCAGATAGGGCGAAGCTTTTTCGACCTCGTCCAGTAGCAGCACCGTGTACGGATTGTCGCGAAGCTGCTCGGTTAAGATGCCGCCCCGTTCGGAACCGACAATTCCGCGCGGCATACCGATCAGTTTTTCGATCCCGACAGTACCGTCGCCGTACTCGCTCATGTCGATTCGGACCATCTTGCTCTCGTCACCGAACATAAATTCGGCAACAGCCTTTGCAAGCTCAGTTTTTCCAACGCCGGTCGGGCCGAGAAAGAGCAAGACGCCATCGGGGGCATAATGGTTCTCTTTGAGCGGACCTTTATTGAGCCGCAATCTCTCAGCGACCGCACGGACCGCATCTATTTGCCCGACGACCCGCCCTCCCAGATCGGCCTCCATAGCCGAGAACCGGTCGGAGGTGTCCCTGTAGATCATGTCCTTCGGAATGCGCGATTCCTGGCTGATCACCTCGATAATATGCTCGGGCCGGACGATCATCTCCATCGGCTCATTGATCTCGACCTTGACCGACGCCGTATCGAGCCAGCCGATCGCCTTATCGGGCAGGTGAAGGTTGCGGATATATTTGGGGGACATCTCGAGGGCCATATTTATGGCTTCGTCCGAGATCGTTACTGAATAGTTCTTTTCAAGCCGCGGGCGCACACCGAGCAGGATCTGCTTCGTCTCGTCAATGGTCGGCTCGTCGACCTTGACCAGGCGAAAGCGCCGGGCCAGGGCCTCGTCGTCACTGATATATTCTTTGAATTCTGTTATGGTCGTCGCCCCGATGATACGCAGCTCGCCGCGAGCAAGCGCAGACTTGAACATGTTCGCCGCGTCGGAGGTGGTGCCCATCGCCGCCCCCGCCCCGATGATGGTGTGGGCCTCATCTATGAACAGGATGATATGCGACTTTTCTTTGACCTCGTCGATTATGCCCTTGATCCGCTCTTCGAACATGCCGCGAAGCATTGTACCCGCGACGAGTCCGCCCATCTGTAGCTGGACGATGTGTGAGTCGCGAAGCCGCGCCGGAACCTTCTCCGGCTCAAGCTCGATAAGGCGTGCGAGGCCCTCGACCACAGCGGTCTTACCTACGCCGGGTTCACCCACCAGCATCGGCGAGTTGGACCTCTCGCGGTGCGAGAGGATCTCGATCATCTGCAGTATCTCACCCTCTCGCCCGATCGTCGGCGCGATCTTGTCCTGGCGGGCAAGCTTATTGAGCGAAACACCAAAATGCCGCAGATATGAGGGCAGCTCGTATTTCTGTCTCGAGCGTTCCTCTTCTTTTTCCCGCTTGCGAATCCTTGTCCGGGCCGTTTGCGCGACCTCGTCGGACGGAACTCCGAGATTTTGCAGTACGTCGTTCAACACGCTGCGCTCGTCGTTTGAGAGAACGTAGAAAATGTCGCTGCCATCGATGACGCGCCGCCCCTGAGAACGCGCGCGATCCATCGCGCGTTTGAATAGCTCTGTCGTCTCGGGCGCGATCCGATAGCCCTTGCCACTGTGGTGCCGGCCGTCCTCCATTCGCTTCTCGATAAGCAGCTTGACCGAACGCGGGTCCACCGATAGGTCACGCATCGTCGAGGAAAAGAGATCTTCCTCTTCAAAGGCGATGGCGTGCAGGATGTGCTCGATCGTTACGTAATTCTGGTCACGCTTCTTGGACTCGCCCAGGGCAGTTTCCAAAATACGCTGTCCGCCTTCACTGAATTTGTCTTTGTAAGCGTCTATATCTGCCATAAAACTAAGCCCAAGACCCGTTGGTACGATGCGGACACAGCGGAAGCTTTTGCCTAGGTTCCATCATACCATTTAGTCGGCGCCGATTTGCAAGTTTTCGACCGACCGGGCATTTAAACTTTAGTGGTCACGCCTTCAGGCCCGGTCGAACGGCGGCGGACACGAAAAGGTTGATTTGCAGCGGTGATGGTGATATTAATACTTCGTCCGAATCTGTTAGCAAGGAGGTTACTATGAAATTTCGATCGATTCTAGCCATGCTGCTTGTTGTTGCAATCACGCCGGGCGCATTGAGCCAAAGCAATGGCAGTTTTGAGTTAGGCACAGACCCCGGCTCATTTGATGATCTGTTCACAGGACAGACGAATATCACGGACTGGGACGTGACGGGAAGCGTCGATTATATCGGCACTCTGTGGGTTGCCTCAGACGGGGTGAGGAGCGTGGATCTTACCGGTGATTTCGCGGGTTCGCTAAGCCAGAGTGTCGCGACAACACCCGGATTTGTGTATAGTGTTACTTTTGATCTCTCCGGTAACCCGGACGGCCCCAACGATACCAAAACTATGGGCGTAACCACCGATGGAGGGTCTGCTCAGACCTACACCTATGCTGTGACGGCCGCCAATACGCGAACCAACATGATGTGGAGGACGGAAACGTATTATTTCTCGGCTCTCGACGCGGAGGCTCTGCTGGCCTTTACCAGCCTTACACCTGGATTCTTTGGACCGGCCCTCGACAATGTCCGAGTCAATGTGGTCAACCAGGTCTGCCACCAAAACGACGGTAATAAGGGGCCAAAGACACTGACCGTCGGCGCTCCAGCTGTCGCTCCGCATCTGGCTCATGGCGACACTCCTGGCCCATGCGCTGCCTCATGATCGAGGTCCACTATGCCCAAAGTGACAAAGTCCGGCACGCGAAGTTGGCGGGACTTCCAGGTTGTATTGGTGGACGGCCCCTGTCACTCACCCGAGGCGTGGGCGGATGCTTTGCCGACCTGCACGCGTGCCGGGCGCAACAGTCGGTCGCCAAATCTATATCCGCGCGCATACTCCGCCACGACCTTGCCGTCGTCCTTCGCTTCGGCCGCGATCATGTCGACAGCCTCGTGTAGTTCCGGGTTAAAATCGACACCTATCGATGGAATTCGCTCGACGCCAACATCCAAGAGGGCTCGTTCAAAGCTACGCGCCGTGCCCACTACTCCGTTTCGCAGGTGTTCAACAGAAGGGTCCGTTTCGCTCGCTGCGATCGCAAGATTCAGATTGTCGAGAACGGGCAAAAGAGTCGTCAAAAAGTTGAATTGCGCTTGTTTGCCGCGATCCTCTAGCGTTTTCATAAGCCGTGAGCGCATTTCCGCCGTTTCTTTCTCAAGGTTATTCTTCGCCTCATCAAATTTTGTCTGAACACCGACGAGTTTTGTCTCGGCTGCCTCGCGGCGTTCGATCTCGGCCTTTAGTTTTTCCTCAAGCGCGGCTTCGGCGCGGGACTTTGCCGGTTTTGTCGGTTCGGGGTCGTCTGCGACGTTCTCGCCCTTATCATTGAACCGGCGCTTGTCAAAAACAGGGATGCCCTCTTCAGGCATGTCGTCAAATTCCAGGTCTTTCTCGTTCATTTTCTTTCTCTTAAACACGATGTCTCAATCATAGTCCGTTCGAGTTCGCATTTCCACCTTCAGACGCATCCGG
>DATLNN010000170.1:0-6385 GCA_035536695.1 Pyrinomonadaceae bacterium
AGGCGAAGGTCGCTTTTCTCTCGCCGGATCAGAAGGAACGGTTCGCGCAGATCCAGGAGAAGCTCGGGCGCCACATTCCCGCAGTGGTTTGGAGCGTGTCGGAACCGGGAGCGATAGAGACTGGGTTCCCCGCGACCGATGCCAAGGGCCCGGTCGCCATCGCTCCCGGTTCTGACAATGGCTTTCAGTCATTTCACGATTGGGCATCGACCGATTTTCCTGAAAGCTTTGCCAACGAAGCACCCAAGGCCGCCGGTGAAGACATGGCGCTGCTCATGTACACAAGTGGCACGACCGGTACCCCAAAAGGGGTCCCGCTCAACCACGGCAACATTGTCGGCGAGCTTTCGGGGGTCAACGACGTGCTTAAGCTCTCTGACAAGGAGCGCATACTCAGTCTCCTTCCGCTCTTTCACGCATACCTTCAGATCGTAAACCTGTGGGTAGCAACGACGTTCGGGCCGCAGGTCGGATACCTTAAGGAGTTGACACCGGCTGAGCTGAGCGAGTCGATGAAAACGTTTAAGCCGACGATCCTGACGACGGTCCCCCGGCTCTGGTATCTATTTCACAAGAAGATCTTCGACGCGGTGGCGGCCAAACCGAAGCCGGTCCAGATGCTTTTTCGTACGATGCTGGCTACGAATGGCGTACTTCGCGATTCGTTGGGTGTAAACCTCGGACGGCGATTCTTCGGCGCCGTTCACGAATCGTTCGGCGGAAGCCTTCGCATAGCGATCTCCGCTGGCTCTCGCTTTGACGAGAGTGTCGCACAGGATTTTCACCGTCTCGGTTTTACCATTGTGCAGGGCTATGGTTTGACCGAAACCAGCGGTGCCGCAACGGCAACGCCCGAAGACGACAACCGGGTCGGGTCGGTCGGCAAGCCGATGAAAGGCGCCGAGATCAAGATCAGCGAGCCAAACAGCGAAGGCGTCGGCGAGGTCCTTATCCGCGGCACGATGGTTTTTGACGGGTATTACAAGAACCCCGAGGCGACAGCCGAAGCGTTTACTGACGACGGCTGGTTTCGATCCGGCGATCTGGGGCGCATCGATAAGGACGGCTTTCTCTATATAGTCGGCCGCGGCAAGGACGTGATCGTCCTGCCGTCGGGCAAGAATGTCCATCCCGAGGACCTCGAAGTTCATTACCTAAAATGCCCGCTAGTGGGCGAGATGGCGATCATAGGCGTCGAGGACGAAAGCGAAGCCCGTGCCGGCGCCGAAAAGCTGCTCGCCGTCATCGTTCCCGACTTCGATTATCTCAAGCAGACAAAGGTCGCCAATTCGAAAGAGGCGATCCGTCACGCGCTCGACAACCTTGGCCGCGAGCTGCCTGAATATCAGCGCGTTCGCGATTACATCATCCGGGCCGAGCCGCTTCCGCGCACCGCGACCAATAAGGTCAAGCGCTTTCAGCTTAAGAAGGAGGTCGAAAGCGGCGAGATCGCGGCCGATGTTAAAGAGAAAAAGGCATGGCAGCTTTCGGCGGCCGATACGGCCCTCATTGCCACACCGACGGGGCAGGCCGTGGTCGCCGCGATCAAGCAGAACGCTAAGGACATCGACACCATCCATCCGGATATGAACCTCGAGATCGATCTTGGCCTCGACAGCCTCGCCCGCGCCGAAACCTTCGCTGCCCTCGAACAAGCATTCTCGACAGAGTTCAACGCCGACGAGGCCGCAACCGCTCTGACGGTCGCCAACATGATCGAGCTTATTAATGAACATGGCGGTGAGAATGTAAAAGTGCGATCGCTCGACCTTAACTGGGGCGAAATTGTAAGGAACACAGATGACGATTTCCCCGAGGTACGCGCCGTATTGCGCGACCGACCGGTATTTACGGCTTTTGCGTGGCTTTTCTATAAAAGCTTCAATATCTTCTGCCGCCTATTCATGCGGCTTGAGGTGAAGGGGTCTGAGAATCTGATCGAAGCTGAGAAGCGAGCACGTGCTGCCGAAAACAGTTCTGAGAGATCCTTTCTCATCTGCCCGAATCACCAGAGCTTTCTAGACCCATTCGTCCTGTGCTCGATCTACGATTATTCGCTCTTCAGGCGGGTATTCCACGTCGGGGCCAGCGAGTTCTTCAACAACGCCATTACACGTTCGATTGCCAAGATGCTCAACGTCGTGCCCGTGAATCCCGACACCGAAATCATGCGTGCAATGAAGGCGGGGGCGATCGGCCTCAAACATGGCAAGGTGCTAAACATCTATCCGGAGGGCGAACGTGCATTCGACGGCGAGCTGCACGATTTCAAGAAAGGCGCCGCGATCCTCGCAACCGAGCTCGATCTGCCGATCGTGCCTGTCGCCATGGACGGCCTTTACAAGGTCTGGCCCCGTCGCTCCTGGCGCATCCGCCCGGCAAAGGTAAAGGTTCATATCGGAAAGCCATTCTACGCCCGCGACCTCCTGGCAGAACCGCCTCCGTCAGCAGGTGGCACGAACGCGGCCGATAACGATCAAATCCAAGATCACGCCGCTCTCGACAGGCCAAACGACAAGTACGAGGTAATAACCGCCCATCTCAAGAAAACGATCTCAGACATGATCGACGAAATGCGAAGGTGATACTGGATGCTCATGCTCTGTGATCTAATCTGAAATTAACCTCGGGGCGCAATATAATAACCATATGCCATCTACTTCGATAACATTCGGAATTTTGCTTATCCTGATCGGTGTTGCGGGTTACCTTTACGGCCTCTCAACAGGCGGCGGCAGCTTGACCGCCTTGATACCAGCCGCGTTCGGTGGGGTGCTTGCTGTGCTGGGCTGGGCGGCCCGGGGCAACGAAGGGCTACGAAAACACCTGATGCACGTGGCCGTGGTTGTCGCCCTGTTGGGATTTCTGGCAACCGCCGGCCGTCTGGCGATGAAAGCGGGCGAGATCACGCTCTCGGCTGCGTTCCTGTCTCAATTAGCAACAGCTCTCGTCTGTCTGGTATTTATTATTCTCGCCGTGAGATCGTTCGTCGCCGCCCGATCGCGGTCATAACCGCCGGCGTAAGCGGTCAGTCAGCAAAGATATATTTTCCTTCAATGTTGCCAGCGCGCTGACCGCCCGCTTACGCAGGCGGTTCTGACCTACCGACGCCGATCTCGACCAACAATCCGCCATTCAGGTTCTTCGCCGTGATCGAGCCTTTGTGAGCCTTCACAGCACGCTGGGCGATCGCCAGCCCGAGGCCGATGCCGCCCGTCTTGCGGTCGCGGGCCTCGCCGACACGATAGAACGGCCGAAACAAATTCTCCAACTCTTCCTCCGGCACGCCGCCGCCATGGTCGGCGACGCGGACCACCGCGTTTCCATTGTCGGCAGCCAGTGACACGTCGACCGTGGTTCCTTCCGCCGTGTATCTGACAGCGTTTCGCAGAACATTTTCGATCGCACTTCTCAACAGATTTTCGCTGCCCATAACGGTACACCGGTCAGCGGAGGATACTTCGACTGCCTTACCCTTTGCCTGCGCCTCGAAATCGGCATCCGCCGCCACATCGCGGACCAGCTCGGTCAGGTCGATGCGGACCGGCTCTATCTCCTCGCTGCCGCTTTCGAGTTTTGCCAATATCAGCAGCCGCGAGATCATCTCGTTGAGCCTCGTCGATTCGCCCTCAATACGCGCTAACATTGGCTGTGTGTCGGGCCCGGATTTCTGTTTTGCGATCTCCAGCGCAACATTGAGGCGAGCAAGCGGAGAGCGCAATTCATGCGAGATGTCACGGTTTAGGCGCTGCTGCTGGGTGACCAGCGACTCGATACGCTCGGCCATCACGTCAAAGTCGCCGGCGAGGTCCGCCAGCTCATCGCGCCGCCGGCCAACGAGATCCGCAACGCGTGTTTGCAGGTCGCCGGCTGCGAGTCTCTGTGCCGCCTCACGCAGCTTCCTGATAGGCGACGTGAGGTAGAGCGCCAACAGCCAGCACAGGAGGATCGCCGTCAGCAATACTCCGCCAAGCCGTAAATAGGCCAGCCACGAGCCCCAAAACAAAGAGGGTGGGCTGCCCCGCTCCCACTGAAGCACGAGGACTCCCCGGCGGCCGTCGGGGAAATTTACCGGCGCTCCGCCAAGCGAACGCTCTTCTGAGGTGAAGTCGGTTTCGGTTTGGCCGCTCGCCAGCACTCGGGCGACCAGCTCGCCGGTATCTTTGATCTCGGGTCCGCCGGCGTACAGAATGCTGCCATCCTGGCCTATCAGCAGCACTTCACGCGGAGGTTCCACCTCGCGCAACCGTGCCAGAAAGGTTTTGACGCCGGCATCGCCCTCCGACGCGGCGATCTGGTTGGCCGTGCCGCCATAGATGGTCATCTGGTTGCGCGTAGAACGCTCGATACGGCTGACCAGCGGCTGAGTTTGAAACGTGCGGGTAACAAAAAAGATAACGAATCCCGTCAGCGCGATCGCCGCCAGAAACCAAAGGAAGATCTTTACGAAAAGCTTCATACCGCGTTAGACCAATGTGTAAATATATCCTACCGATCGGATCGTCTTGATCCGCTCGCTGCCGTCGGCGCGTGTTCCCAGCTTTTTGCGCAGGTTGCTGATGTGCATATCGAGACTCCGGTCGTAAGGCGACAATTTGCGTTCAAGCACACTCTCGCTCAGGTCCTCTTTCTTGACGATCTTCCCCGCTTCTTTGAGGAGCTCGTGAAGGAGGCCAAACTCGACGGATGTCAGATTCAGCTCCTCGCCCTCCCTTACTATGGTGCGTGAGGCAGCCGAAAGCTGGACGCCGTCGACATCGATCTTCTCAGAAGGATCGCCGTTGTCGACGAGAGCGGAGCGCCGAAGTATGGCCCGCAGGCGGGCCGCCAACTCGCGCGGGTTAAACGGCTTTGGCAGATAATCGTCGGCCCCGATCTCGAGGCCAACGATCCGCTCCATATCGTCGCCACGAGCCGTCAGCATGATCACCGGCAGCTTTGATTGCTCGCGAAGGTTCCTGAGGACGTCAAAGCCATTCATCTTCGGCAGCATGACGTCGAGAATGGCCATGTCATATTCGCCCGATAATGCACGCTTAAGCCCCGATTCACCGTCATTGACCGACTCGATATCGAAACCCTCGACTGTCAGATATTCCGATACGAGCTCGCATAGCTCCTCGTCGTCGTCAATGATCAGTACCTTATCCATAACCAAAGACGATTCTACGCGAAAAGAGCCGACGATGCCGGACTTTTACATTTCTTTACAGAACCTCACGTTTGCATACATAGGTCTCAGCGTGTCTGGACAGAGCCTTGAAGCAGGAGCGGGAGTCCAAGCTTGCTCTTCCTTTTCTTCTTTGCGTCCTTTACGGCTTCGCGTGAAAAATTCTTCACGCAAAGGCGCGAATACCGCAAAGTAATCGCCAAGAAATCAAACGCTAGAACCGTACGCTCAATCCGGCACAGGATTGCCGCCAATTATGGTAAACACGATCTCGCCTTGCGCATTGAGAGCTGCCAGATCGGCGCGTTTTCCGGGTTGGATCAGGCCGCGATCATCGAGGCCCAGAAGCCGGGCCGGGTTGGCCGATGTCATTTGGGCGATATCATCGTCGGAGAATCCTAGCTTGCGCATAGATCTGAAAGCGTCCAGCATCGTGCTGACCGACCCGGCGATGCTGCCCCGTTGGTTTTTCGTGCGACCGTTGACAACTGAGACCGTTTCCCCCCAGAGCTCGTAATCGCCATCGCCCAGGCCCGTCGGGGCGACGGAATCGCTGATGAGAGAGACTTTCTCAGGCGTCTTCGCCCGGCACGCCATCGCGAGCATTCGAGGATCAACATGGATACCATCGGCAATTATGTCGAATGTCACGTCTTGGGTCGCCAGGCCCCAGCCGGCTACTCCGATGTCGCGGTGATGAAGGCCCGTCATCGCGTTAAAAAAGTGCGTCATATGTCGCGCGCCTGCGGCAAAAGCGCGATCAAGAGTATCAGCATCGGCGCTGGTGTGGCCTATCGACACGATCCAGCCCTCGGCGACAAGCTGCTCGATCAACTCGATCCCACCTTCTATCTCAGGCGCCAAGGTGGTCATGTGAACTCCTCGGTTCAACCGCGGTAGTGGAATCGATTTGTTTCGTGCATGTTCGTGTGGATTCGTGGTTCCAGTTTTGTTTTCAACAACGAAATCACCCGGGCCATCGCGAAAAGATCTGAAGTACTCGGACCGCAACGCTCCGCACATCGCTGTATTCGCAAAAACACCCTCGTAATGCACCCCAACGGCCTGTGCGACAGGCAAGCCTTGCTGCCGAACCATCAGATCATCCATCGCGCCTATCACGCGACGGTAATTCTCATCCGAGTCCGGCACCAGCGTCGGCATCCACGCCGTCACGCCTTGCCGCGCTAAAAATGAGGCGACTCTGAGCAGGCC
>DATLNN010000171.1:0-3643 GCA_035536695.1 Pyrinomonadaceae bacterium
ATGGAATTCAACGAAGCGCGAGAAAAGATCCTAGGCTTCGCCCGCGGCCTGGCCCAGGAACGTGCCGCGTTGGCCGCTCGTTCGACAAAGTTCGCCGCAAACATTGATCGGCTGCGGCTCGCGTATATGCAGGCCCTGACCGAGATGAAAGGCGTCACGACCGTCTATCCGGACGCGAACTCATCGCTGCGTTTCTCTTACGGTAACGTCAAAGGCTACAGCCCGCGTGAGGCCGAATTCCGCACGCCCTTCACCACGCTGAAAGGGATGCTCGAAAAAGACACCGGCGTTAACCCGTTTGACGCTCCGCAGAAGCTAAAAGACCTGCAGGCGGCCAAAGACTTTGGCCGATATGGGGAAGGCGACAGCGTCGTCGTAAATTTCCTGACCACCACCGACATCATCGGCGGCAACAGCGGTTCGCCCATCTTAAACGGCAATGGCGAGCAGATCGGCCTCTGTTTCGACGGCAATTTCGAGGGACTCGGCAACGATTTTTACTACGATCCCGACAAAAATCGCACTATTTCGGTGGACATCAGATTCGTACTGTTCGTCACTGAGAAGTTCGGCGATGCGAAATGGGTGGTCGATGAAATGAAACTGGTCGGCGGCAAGAGGGGATAATTCACGGTTTGTCACACACTGCGAAAATACGGATCGCCGAACAGGGCCAGTACCTGTTCGGCGATTTTCGTAAACCTCTGGTACTATCGCCAAGGTCGCTGATGATGGTAATCATCGCCGAGGCGGTACAAAATATTCGGGCTTGTTGCGATTCGGGCGTTTGGGAGGCTTCATTATTAGAAAGCCCTGCACAAACTTAGCGGTTCATTTACTTCTGCTTATATTATCCGGGCTCGTCACCGGCGCGCGGGGTGTCCCCATTACAGGATTACCTCCAGCCCACCTTGATGCGGAAACACTGGCCCGCGAGGTGACGATCTACCGCGACACTTACGGTGTGGCTCACGTTTTTGGGCGGACTGATGCGAGCGCCGTTTTCGGGTTTGCCTATGCACAGGCGGAAGACAATTTTTGGCGGATCGAGGAGAACTACCTGGCCGCGATCGGACGCTCTGCAGAGGTATATGGCGAAAGACGACTCGAACGCGACCGCCGCAACCGGGCGCTTGATATTCCAAGGCTTGCCCAAGAGGAATATCGTCGGCTGGATAGGCACACGCGTTCGATCTGTGACGCGTTTGCGGCGGGTCTGAACTTTTATATTGCACGCCATCCTGAAATAAGACCACGGCTCCTGACAAAGATGGAGCCGTGGTATCCGCTGGCTTTTATCAGATATAACTACTACCAGCAAGGGTTTGCCAACGATCGCGCCTTGCAAGGAGCCGAGCTGCAAACGGCCGCCACCGATCAGCGGATCAAAGAGAATCAGGGTTCGAACGGCTGGGTGATAAACCCATCGCGAAGTGCGACGGGCCACCCGATGCTCTTTATAAATCCGCACCTGCCTTTCTTCGGCTCAGGGCAGGTATATGAGGGGCATGTTCACAGCGACGAAGGCTGGAATTTTACCGGGTACACACGCTTCGGTTTTCCCTTTCCATATGTCGGGCACAACGAATACGGCGGTTGGGTAAGCACCGATAATTCGGCTGATCTTACTGACGTTTATGCCGAGACATTCGACGATCCGGCGCGGCCGCTTGCGTACCGTTACGGGAAGAGCTATCGGACCGCTACAGAGCGCA
Source organism: Pyrinomonadaceae bacterium (assembly GCA_035536695.1). GTDB lineage: Bacteria > Acidobacteriota > Blastocatellia > Pyrinomonadales > Pyrinomonadaceae > OLB17. The sequence goes on from DATLNN010000171.1 coordinate 1,716, forward strand.
CCGAGGAAATTCTCCTAAAAACGGCGACCGGGATGGAAAAGCGGTCGTTCAGAATGGTCAAGACGCACCACGGGCCGATACTCGGTTCACGCGACGGCAAAAAGCTCGCTGTTCGGATGGCAAAGTTCGAAAGCGACGGCTGGCTTCGTGAGTGGTATCTCATGACCCGTGCGAAGTCGGTCGCCGAGCTAAAGCGTGCGATGGCGCCGCTCAATATGCTTTTCGGCAACGTCATGTGGGCCGACCGGAACGGAGACACTTTTTATCTTTATAATGGAGCGGTTCCGCGCCGAGATTCGCGATTCGATTGGAAGCAGCCGGTGGATGGGAGCGATCCGGCGACTGAGTGGAAAGGCTATCACACTATCGACGAACTGCCCCAGCTGACCAATCCAAGATCTGGCTGGATGCAGAACTGCAATACGACGCCCTTCTTGTTGACCAGCGAAGGCAACCCGGATCCAAAGAAATTCCCGGCTTACATGGTCCAGGAGAGCGACAATCTGCGAGGCGAAATGTCGCGGCGAATCCTCTCCCAGAAGGATAAATTCACATTTGAAGAGTGGCGACGGGCGGCATTCGATTCCTACGTGCTCGGGGCCGAGAAGGAATTGCCCTCGTTGCTGGCGTCGCTAAAGAAGCGGCTCGACGCACCCGGCAACACCGCCCCGGGAGACTTGCGTGAGGCATTCGCGATCTTGTCTGCCTGGGACCGCCGCACCAGCACCGACTCGGTTCCAATGACCCTTTTCTCACTCTGGCGCGACAAGATCGACGAAAAACGGCTCACTGGCGAAGCAGCCAAGGTCGATGCCCTGGCAGAGGTTCTCAAAACGCTGGCGGCCGATTTTGGCAAATGGCAAGTCGGATGGGGCGAGATCAATCGGCTGCAGCGCTACGACGAAAGCGTCGAAAGCTCGTTCACCGACAACCGGCCGAGCGTTTCCGTCCCCGGTTTCGGCGGCCGCGACGGGGCAGTATTCACATTTATTGGCGTACCGATGCCGAGACAGAAGCGGCGATACGGCGTTGCCGGTGCGAGTTATATCAGTGTCGTCGAATTCGGACCAAAGCCGCGGGCGTTTTCGATCCACACTTTCGGGGCGAGCGGCGACCCGAAAAACCGGCATTTCATGGATCAGGCACCTATGTATGCCCGGGGCGAATTTAAACCGGCTTGGACCAGACTTGATGAGATCAAAGCAAACCTGGAAAGGGCGTATCGTCCCGGCGAGGAGTGAGAGAGGCCGCATTCTGCAGCCGGACGCATCGGGCATAGTGAAGAAATCGAATGGCATCTGTAACGCGTAGACAATTTGTTGCCGGCGTCGTCGGGACATCGATCGCAACAAAGATGTCAGCGGGCGATAACGCATCGGCCGCAACCCGCCCCAACATTCTTTTCATACTTGCCGACGACCTCGGCTGGGGAGATCTAAGCTGCTACGGCCGTCCGGACTACAAAACCCCAAACCTCGATCGTCTGGCCACGGAGGGAATGCGTTTTACCAACGCTTATTCGGCGGCGCCGGTATGTACTCCGACGCGGATCGGTTTCTTTACAGGGCGCTACCCGGCGAGGCTTGCCGTCGGGATGGAAGAACCGCTGACACAGCGCAGCCAGATGGGTGCAAAGCTGGAAAGGATGGGCATTCCAAGCGACCATCCGACAGTCGCTTCATTGATCAAGGCGCAGGGCTATGACACGGCACTTATAGGTAAATGGCATGCCGGGTACTTACCGAAATTCGGTCCGCTGCGGATCGGATTCGACGAGTTCTTTGGCAATATGAGCGGTGCGATCGATCATTTCACCCAGAAGGACATGACCGGCGAGCACGACCTCTACGAGGCAGAGGTGCCCGTCGACCGCGTCGGGTATGTGACCGATCTTCTCACCGCGCGAGCCGTCGAGTACATTAAACGGC
>DATLNN010000172.1:0-6674 GCA_035536695.1 Pyrinomonadaceae bacterium
CTCAAAACAAATCCCGGATGGGGCGGATCGAACATTCGCATATCTAAAACCTCAGTGATAGTCCTGATAATCGACCAGAATGGCGTCTTCTATACGGCACGTCAAGCCGTTCCCTTTTTTCTGACCAGGTACACGACCCCAGCATAATCGTCACTCAGGAGAAACGAATTAGCGTCGAGTTTCATTATGTCGCACGGCCGCCCGAGAACTTTACCGCCTGCCAGAAAGCCGGTTATCAGGTCCTGCAGTTTTTCGCCTTTTCGCATGATCACAACTTTATAGCCGTGGCCTATCGTTTTATTCGTTGAGCCATGTAGAGCTACAAGAAACGCATTCTTTATGGGATCGGGGGCCTCGGAATCGTCGAAATAGTCAAATCCGAGCGCGGACGAGCGGGAAGGAAACCATGCGTATGGTGCAGGCACATCGGTGCAGCCGCCCGGCCGTTTGAATTTTGGATCGGCGAATATCTTTCCGTTTGACGAGTGGCAATACGGCCAGCCGTAGTCTGCTCCATCGCGGATAGCGTAGAAGGTCTCGTCCGGTTTTTGCAGGCCGAGATGGTCCGAGCCCTGATTGGTCGCGAAGACAAACTTGCCGATCGCCCTGAGGCCGACCGCGTTGCGCAGGCCGCGCGCCAGTTCGCGTTGGCCCGTGCCGTCGGGGTTCATCTCCACGATGCTCGCTCTTACCTTTTCCTTTTCCACACACGCGTTGCAGGAGGAGCCGACCGAGACATATAGCTTGCCCGCGGGCGAAAACGCAATTGTCCGGGTCAGGTGCCAGCCGCCGTATTTGTAGCTGAGCCCATAGTCGGGAAATGTCGCGAGCGTCTGCGGAGCGGTGTCGGTCGGGCGCGTCTCGCCGCGCGTGAATTTTCGGCGTGTGAGCTTGTCGGTTTCGGCCAGATAGAACCATTCCTGCCCCGCGTTGTCGCGGTAAAACTGTACGCTGTTCGGGTTTCGCAGGTTCGTGAGATAGGGGGCGACGCTCGCAAACTTGCCGGTAGCGGTGTCCCAGCCATCCAGGATATAAACAGTTCCGCGTTTATTGTCCGTCAGGTTGTACATATCGGTAACAAAGACGCGGCCATCCGGAGCTCGTGCGAAGAAACGGACCCGTTTTAATCCCTCCGCCGCGGGAATGATCTCAAAATCGGCCGGGAGATCGAGAGTAATTGTTTTGCCTCCACGAAGCGTTATCCTGTGTGGAGTAAGCTGTGCATAGGCGTCGATAGCCAGGGTGGTGAGCATGAGCGACAGCGCAACGAAAAGGTTTTTCATATATGACGTTTTGTACACGAAATAGCTGATAGCTTATAACTGATAGCTGATAACGACGATTTTATCAGCTTTCACCTGGCGGCTATCAGTTATTCCAAAACCAATACACTTATGAAGATAGAAAAATTTCGCGTTGCCGAGGGCTCCAAAGTAGACCTCAAGGACCACCCGACCAATTTTACTGGGGCTTATACCGATAAGCTGGAGGCCGTTAATGACCTTGAGAAGAATGTCGAGCGCCTGGCCGACTTACAGGATAAGCTCTATGCGCACGACGCCTATTCCCTGCTGGTGATATTTCAGGCGATGGACGCAGCGGGCAAAGATGGGGCTATCGAGCATGTGATGAGTGGCGTTAACCCGCAGGGGTGCCATGTTGTCTCATTCAAACAGCCGTCGTCCGAGGATATGGACCACGACTTTTTGTGGCGGTGCCAGAAAAACCTGCCCGAGAGAGGCAAAATCGGTATATTCAATCGGTCGCATTATGAAGAGGTGTTGGTCGTCCGCGTCCATCCACAGATACTCCAGTCGTCACGGCTGCCTCAGGCGACCAAATCCGACAAGGACATTTGGAAAAAGCGTTTCAAACACATTCGCGACTGGGAAGATCATCTGCACGAAAACGGAACACACATCATCAAGTTCTTTCTGAACGTTTCAAAAGACGAACAAAAGGCGCGATTTCTTTCGCGGATAGACGAGAAAGAAAAAAACTGGAAATTTTCCCTGAGTGACGCGCGCGAGCGAGGACATTGGGACGATTACATGAAGTGCTACCGCGAGGCGATCGAGGCGACGTCGACGAAGCGGTCGCCCTGGTACATTATTCCGGCCGATAAGAAATGGTTCACCCGGTTAGCGGTCTCTGAAGTGATCGTTAAAAAGCTCGAATCGCTCGATCTGCATTATCCGATCGTTACAAAGGAGCACGAGGCGGAACTGGCTAAGGCAAAGCAGCAGCTCGAAAGCGAGAAGTAATTTCGATAGTGGACTAAGTGGACGCGTCGCGAAACTCATATCGTGCAGGACAACACGAGAAACCACGAACTCCCTTTTTCATGACGCACCAAACTAGAACGAACCCAGCTTTTCTTTCTTGAAGAGCTTTCGATAGACGTTGTAGATGACGCCTAATTTTTTGTCATCGTTGGGATAATCCCAATACCATTTTCCGGGTAGGTCGATCAGGCGCTCGAGCTCCTCTGTTGAGATGCTCAGTTTCTTTGCAATGAACTGCTTGTCGGCCTCGATCCGAGCGTCGTCGTAGGGCTTACTCGTCAGCCGCTCGAGGGCGGTGTCGCGATCGATGTCACCGGTGCATATCCGCGACGCGAAACCGGCGCGCCGGTAATCGATCCCAAACTTTTTATAGAGGTAAAAAGACTGGATAAACCTTGTGTACCGCGATTCGTAGTGTTTGCCGCCATACGATTGCCAATCAAATTTTTCTTTTAAGAGCTGGTTCGCCTCGGCCTTAACAAAAGGAACAAAATTCAGCGGATATACCATCTTTATGCCTCTGACGAGCTTGTAATACATTTCCTTTCGATAGCCAAATGTGGGAAAGCTGTTGCTGTTGGCTCGGCCAAATGTCTTCATGATATGATTGAAATACTTCATATCCTTGGCGTTGTAATGCCAGCTCTTCGGTAGTATTCCCTCGGTCGCAAGATTTCCGCCGCTGATGATGTACTTGATGTCGAATTTCGCGGCGAAGTAATGGAGCGCGGCGGGAATAGCCATGTCGGTCGGCGTCTCGGCCTCGGGAACGGACGCTCTCAGGAAGGCAAGCTGCAGCTCTCTAAACGATTCCCAGTCCAGGACATAGCTCTCGTAATCAATGCCCAGCTTGCTCGTGATGTTGCGAATGTTTTGGACGGCCTTCTCCGAATTCCAGCCGTTGTCCATGTGGACCGCGAGCGGACGAAGGCCTTTCTCAAGGGCGATGTGGGCGAGATAGCTGCTGTCGGTGCCCCCGCTGACGCCGATGACACAGTCGTACTCGCTACGCTTTCCGGAGCGCTTAATAGATTCGACAAGGTGGTCGAGCGCAGCGTCACTCTGTGCGCCCTGATATTGGTGTTTTGAGCGCTTTTCAAGAAACTCGATGCAGTGATTACAATGGCCGTCCTCGTCAAACGTGATCTGCAGATCCGTCGTGTCCATCACACATCGGCTGCACTGCTGATAATCACGGTGGCGCATAAGGTCTCTAAACGTTATAAAAATCGGTGCTACAGCTTCGTAATCAAGTAGATAGAAGAGTAAATTTAGCTCGAGGCCAAGAGCTTCTATCATAACAGTTGTAAAAAACACGAGTAACCCGGCCCTGGGCGGTACTATTCGAAGACCAGGTCCTTCTTATCAGGGTAATTGATAAGGACGCCCCGGCGTTTGCCCTGATAAACGAATAGGCTCCCGGCGGCCAGGCCATTCGCTCCACCTCTGCGATAACCCGCCCTCAGGTCCTCGATGCTCCCGGCACCGCCCAGGGCGACAACCGGGATATTTACTGCACTCGATACAGAACTGATCAGATCGATATTATACCCGCCCATCCTACCATCGTGGTCGATAGACTGGATGATCAGCTCGCCGGCGCCGTTAACTTCCATAAGCCGGGCGAAATCGACAGGGGTGAAACCCGTTGACTTGGTTCCGCCGAGGACCCACGTTGTCCGGCCTTTGAAAAAACTTTTCTTTACATCAATACACACCACGATAGTGGTCTCGCCAAAGGCGTCGGACGCCTCTCGGATAAAGCCGGGACACTGGCCGGCATAAGTATTTATAACCACTTTTTCCGCCCCGGCGTTTATCACGGCGCCTATGTCGGAAATGGCACGGATACCGCCGCCGACGGCGAAGGGCATACGCGCCTCTTCGCCCACGGTGCGCACAAAGTCAAGCGAGATCAGACGGCCCTGCCGCGAGGCCTCAATGTCAAGGAATACCAGTTCGTCGGCTTTGAGATCATTGAATATTCGGACCGCGTTTATCGGGTCGCCGATATACCGATGAGCCCTAAAGCCGACTGATTTTACCAGACCCAGCTCTTTTAGGAGCAGCACGGGTATGACTCTTGGTCGAAACATTAGATGCCGACGAAATTTTCGAGCAGTCGAAGCCCCGCATCGTGACTCTTTTCTGGATGATACTGAACACCGAAAATATTATCGCGCTCTATCGCCGAAGGGAACGAAGCCCCATACTCGGTTTCATTCAATACGTCCGCTTCGTCTCTCACCTTTAGGTGATAGGAGTGAACAAAGTAAAATTCCGCGGTTTCAGGGATATTCCTCATGAGAGCGCTTTCTTTTTTTACCTTGATCCGGTTCCAACCCATGTGCGGGATCTTGAAACCTCGCGTTTCAGAGATCCTGAATTTAACGATCTCAGCCGGAAACCAGCCGAGCCCGGCCGCATTACCTTCTTCGCTCTTTTCTGTCATCAACTCCATACCAAGGCAGATGCCGAGAATAGGTTTTCGCTCGCCGAGAACCACACGGTTTAGCGTTTCAATAAGGTCAAGGCGCCGGAGATTTTCCATCGCCTTTCCAAAATGGCCGACGCCCGGTAAAATGATCCTCTCGGCTGCCGAGATATCGCCTGGGTTGGCTGTGACAACAGAGCTGACGCCTAGAATGTCCAGGCTCCGCTTGACCGAGTTTAGATTTCCCGTCCCATAGTCGACTATTGCTACCTTCGGCGGCATAGGCAAATCTCTATCCAAAAGAAAATCGGCAGTTGATTTACTCTAATGTCGCAAATCATCTGCCGATCTGTCCAATCTGTACTCACCCGTCGTTATTTTACAGCTATCCCTTTTTCTACCACCACCGGGTTGCCCAGCGGGGTCTTGTCACCGGCCCTGCGGGCCCAGATGCGGATAAGGCCCTCGCCTTTTTGGTCGAATCGCAGAGTTGCCTTGTGCTCGAACTGCTTGTAGATCATCGTGCATATGGTACCCGGCCCGGTCGCGGTAGTTGTATCGTAGACAAAAATATCGGCTCCGGACTCGCCCACTATGACGGAAGTGTCGCCCTGACTGACACAGCCGTTACCACTCGTTTTAATGGTAACCGTGAAGTCCTTTCCGGCCCCGACAGAGACGGGCACAACAGTCGCGTCATCACCGCCGTCGAGCATGCCCGGGAGGCGCGCTGGCTGCGAACCCGCCGGACTTGCAGCGGGGCGCGTCGGGGCGTCCTTCTTCTCCGTTTGTCCCGAAGGCGTCTGTGCGGTCACGCAGGAAATGACAAAGATCAATGCCGATATTGCGACGAAATGCAGTCTCATACGGTTACCTCCTATTGAGCGATCTCGATGGTTAATGTGACCGTCGCCCGGATCTCGATGGTGCCCGGCTCGATGGGCGTCGATCCGACCTCAGCTCGGGCATAGGCTACGTCTCTGAAGGGTATAGAGTTCTGACCGCTTTCGCTTACATTGAGGATCCGGCCGGTCTTTACATTGAGAGCGGCGGCCAATGTGTCGGCTTTTCGCCTTGCCTTGCGCGCCGCCTCGCGCAGCGCCTCGGCTTGCACGGTCTGGTCATCCTTGAGGGTAAATTGGAGGCTCTGTATACGGTTCGCTCCAGCCTGGGTCGCGGTGTCGATCACATTACCGACCTTTGTTAGATCGTCGAGGGTCACACGAACAACGTTCGTCGCCGAATAACCGGTGACCTGTGGTTCGCCGCCTTCTTTGGGATAACGGTAGTTCGGCGTGAGGGAATAACTCACCGTTTTTATGTCAGCGTTTGCTCCGAGCAGAGCCCGAAGGCGTGCGAGCGTCGCCTCGAGCTTTTGCGCGTTTTGGGCCACGGCGGCCTGCGATGTAGCCGCCTGGGTGACAACGCCGACATCGATCCGCGCACGGTCGGGTGCAACCGATACAACTGCCTCGCCGGTCGTGTTTATCGACGGCGGCAGTTTTGAACTCAGTTCCTGGCCAAAGGCCGGCAGGACAGACAGGAGAGCAATGGTAAATAAAAATGATAAGGTCGCTGTTTTCATAATGTTTTCAGTGGATCGACGGGCGGGTAAAGAGTCCGCGTGGGGTCGACCCTCTCACGATTAGAACGACTCATCGTCGATTTCTTGCGGGAGAGGTCAAGCCGGACGTTTCTTATCCGAGCTGACATCGGGCGAGATATCCTGAGGATCGGAGGCCCCGGCTACATCGCGATCGTCGGCATCCCCCTTTGATTCGTCGCCGCGCCTCATCTGCCGAGCGGTCTCAGTCTCGCCGCTGTAGGCCGACTGCTCGGCGAGCTCTTCAGAAGAATAGCCTTCGGCAGCGACCACCTCGCCAGGCTGTTTTTCGCCGCCCTGATCATTGGTTTTATTATCCATAATTTGCCCCTTGTTTTATCGGTCAGTTTCA
>DATLNN010000173.1:0-4100 GCA_035536695.1 Pyrinomonadaceae bacterium
ATGAGGACGAAAGCCACATCGTCATGGCCGTCGCCGAGTCTCTCATATACGGACTCAAATCCGGTGACACCTGCATTGTTGCCGCAACGCGGAACCATTTGAAACAGATCGACTCTATCGTCCGCACATTTATCGACGGGCTCGACGCGGCAACAGCTGACGGTCAATATGTTCCGCTCGAGGCAGCGGAAACTCTTTCCACATTTATGGTCGACGGGATGCCCGACGCCGCGCGGTTCTCGTCCAGCATAGGGGCAACAGTGGAACGGGCCGCGAAGCGTCCCGGCCGGATCCGAATTTTTGGCGAACTGGTGTGCGTTTTATGTTCTGAAGGTAATGTACCAGCGGCGCTCGCGCTCGAGGATCTTTGGAACGGTCTTCAGAAGAAGTACCCGTTCTCGCTTTTTTGCGCCTACTCAATGTCCGCGATGGATTCGGCCGTACCGAGCCAGATGGCTAGCGTGTGCGCGGGTCATACGAATGTTATTCCGGCCGAAAGTTACACCTTGTTGCGAAAAAGCAGCGAGAGGCTGCGCAAGATCGCTGTCCTCCAGCAAAAGAGCAGGCAACTTGAGGCGGAGGTCGCCCGTCTGCAGCAACACATTTCGGATCCAACCCGTTCATTCGCCACTTGATCAACGACGCTCCATACACGCCCGGTCCGCTGTTATTCCTCTTCTGCCTCGGCTGCTAGCAATGATACGCTCGTTACGCAATCATCCTCGCCGCAGCGGATCAGCGTTACGCCCTGGGCCGAGCGGCCGGTTTCGCGGATCTTATCGACGCCAAGGCGGATCAGCTTAGCCTGCTGGGTGATGATCATGATCTCGCTATCGTCCTCGACGGGGAACGCCGCAACGACCTTGCCGGTTTTTTCGGTCGTCTTCATATTGATGACGCCGAGGCCGCCGCGTTTTGTCAGGCGATAGCTGTTTACTAAAGTCTGCTTGCCAAAGCCTTTTTCCGATATGGAAAGTATCTTCTCATTCCCCTCCTGCGAAACGGAGCAAACCGAAACGACATAATCGGCGTTTCTCAGATTTACGCCGCGAACCCCGCGGGCCGCGCGTCCCATCGGACGGACGTCAGTCTCCTGAAAACGCACGGCCATGCCGTCGTGAGTCGCCACAAAGATCTGCCGTCTGCCGTCGGTGCGGATGACGTCCAGCAATTCGTCGCCGTCGTCGATATTGATCGCATTGATGCCGTTGACGCGAATATTTTGATAATCGGCAAGAGCGGTCTTCTTGATCACACCTTTCTTAGTGACCATTGTCAGGTAAATCTCTTCGCCGAAATCTCGTACCGGCATGACCGCCACGAGCTTTCGTTCGCTCGAGAGTTGAACTAGATTGACAACCGCTTTACCGCGAGCGGCGGCCGCTGCTTCGGGAATCTCGTGGACTTTGATCTTGAACACCTGCCCGTCATCCGTGAAGATCATCAGGTACGCATGGGTTGAAGCGACAAACAGGTGCTCAACAAAATCCTCGTTCTTCGCCGTCGCCCCAAGGCGACCCTTTCCGCCGCGGCCCTGGCGTGAATAGGTCGATACGGGTGTGCGCTTTATATAGCCGGCTTTTGTAACGGTGATCGCGACGTCTTCGTCGGGAATCAGGTCCTCGATGTTCAACTCGACACCGGCATCGACGATGACAGTCCGGCGGGGGTCGGCAAACTGCCGCTTGACCTCGGTCAGCTCATCGACGATGACCTGACGCAGGACACCCTCATTCTGAAGGATATTTTCGAGCTCCGCGATATGTTTGATGATCTCGGCGTATTCGTCGAGGATCTTCTGCCGCTCGAGGGCCGATAGACGACGCAGCTGCAGATCGAGGATCGCCTGGGCCTGGATATCGGAAAACTCGAGGCTCGAGATGACCTTGTTCAGGTCCTTCAAAAACTGCTCTTTCGACTTCTCACCCGTGACGCCTCGCCACTGGGCGACCTCTGTTGTTGTCGCAAGGTTTGCGGTCAGCCACTGTCTTGCCTCATCGACCGAACGTGAATTTCGAATGAGAGGAATGATGTAATCGAGGGCGTCGATCGCCTTGTTCAGGCCCTCTAAGATGTGCGCCCGCGCTTGTGCCTTCCTCAAGTCAAACTCTGTTCGGCGGCGGACCACCTCACGGCGAAACTCGACAAATGCTTCGAGCATCTCCTTGAGCGTCAGCACCCTGGGTTGGCCGTCCACAATGGCGATATTGATAATGCCGAATGACGATTGCATCGGCATCAGCTTGTAAAGCTTGTTCAGAATCACCTGAGGTATGGCGTCGCGTTTTAACTCGACGACAATGCGCATGCCCTCGCGGTTTGACTCGTCCCGGATCTCCGAAATGCCGTCGAGCCTTTTGTCATGAACAAGCTCGGCCATCTTCTCGATCAGCTTCGCCTTGTTTACCTGATATGGGATCTCTGTAATGACAACAGCATCGCGTGTGCGGTCGCCGCGGCCGATCTCATCCACGACGGCGCGAGCGCGCATCTGGATGATGCCGCGGCCCGTCTTATAAGCGCGGTGTATCTCCTCGCGGCCGTAGATGAAGCCGGCGGTCGGAAAATCGGGCCCCGGAATTATCTTGATAAGCTCATCGGCGGTGATCGCCGGATCTTGAATGAGAGCGATAGTTCCCTCGAGTATCTCGCCGAGATTATGCGGAGGGATCTTGGTCGCCATACCGACAGCTATGCCTTCGGAACCGTTCGCAAGCAAAAGCGGCACCTTTGTGGGAAGAACGGTCGGCTCCTGCAGCGAATCGTCATAGTTCGGCTGAAAGTTTACGGTCTCTTTCTCTATATCGGCCAGCACATCGTTGGCGATCTTCGCCAGGCGGATCTCTGTATATCGCTGCGCGGCCGCGTTGTCGCCGTCGACCGATCCGAAGTTGCCTTGCCCATCGATGAGCATGTAGCGCATCGAGAAGTCCTGGGCCATGCGAACGACCGAATCATAGATCGCCATGTCGCCGTGCGGATGATATTTACCCATCACGTCACCGACCGCGCGAGCCGATTTGCGATACGCCTTGTTCGACGTGTTTCCCTGCTCGAACATGCCGTAGAGAATGCGCCTGTGAACGGGCTTTAATCCGTCGCGAACATCCGGCAGCGCCCGGCCGATGATAACCGACATTGCGTAGTCGAGATACGATCGGCGCATCTCGTCTTCGATGTTGATCTGATTGCGTTCTAAGAGTGAATCCATTTGCTTGTAAACCTATTTGGTGCGAGTGTTTCCGGTCTAGGAACGAGGTGTGGCGTCCAGCAAAATTTCTGGAACATACTGCGACTTAACTATTTCTATATTTTACGGCTGAAAGCCTGCCAACGCAACCGCCGCAAATATCCTACGCCCACCGTTTGGACGGATCCTATAAATAAAAATGCTATCGCCTGTAACACAACCGACCCGCCCGATGGATCGCGGTCAAGCCGCTAGCTTGGAGAAAGAGAATCGCCGCATACAGCGTATATCGCTTCAGTTGCCGGTCAGGGTTGAGGTCAAAGTCGACGCGGCCGTGACCTAGAATGAGATCACCCGCATCAAGGACGTTTCCGCCTTTGGGGCGGGCTTTTCGCTAAAGCGGCCGCTTAAGCGGGGCCGCATTATCCTGATGACGATCCCGATGCCCCGGCAGTTACGCTCGTTCGATTACAGCGAGCCGCAGTACCGCGTCTGGGATCTCGTCCGCCGATGCATTTCAGTGGGAACCACGAAAAAAACGGAATACAGGTGCGGCATGCGAGGTTTTGGATCGAGCTTGAAGTGACGTCATCGTTCTTCAGCGCGAGAGGACCGCACCCTACAGGGAGATCGCAACAACCCAGAATATTGGTGTGAGCGGTGCTTCGGTTTACTCCACGCTTGATGCGAATGTCGGCGGCAAGGTCAAGTCTATCTGTAACGAATACGACTTCTTCGCCAAATCCGTCGTTCGGAAGAGAAAAGAGAGCACCGATGGCGTGCGCCCCCCGACGCTCCATCTGGAGTTCGTCGACGCGGCCTTCCCTACTGACAGTCTTCAGTAGGCGCAGAGCCTTGCGGGTCCCTCTGACCCGTCGGGACAGCGTGTCTTACCAGAGTATCCAGAGTA
>DATLNN010000174.1:0-9088 GCA_035536695.1 Pyrinomonadaceae bacterium
ATCCTTAACAAGTTGCAGAGTGCCAGAGTTGAAGAGTACCAAAGTTGGAAACTACCTGTGTACCCGAGGCCTCGTGCCTTGCTTCAACTTCGGTGATCCTTGCAACTCTGTAACTCTGCAATTCTGGTACTTAGGTAGTTACTTCACCCGTTCCATATACCTCGCTTCGGTTGGATTGACTCGAATTTTCTCCCCTTCGACGATGAACGGAGGCACCGAGATCGTGACACCGTTTTCGAGCGTGGCCGGTTTGTTTGAGTTAGAGGCGGTTGCTCCTTTCAAAGGCGGCTCGGTCGTTTGCACCGTCAGCTCCATCGACGCCGGCAGGGCGACACCTATTGGCGTTCCGTTGTAGAATTCGACCTCGATCGTCAGATTCGGCATGAGCCATTGGGCCGCATCGCCCAGCTCCAGCTCGGTCAACGCTACCTGTTCGTACGTTTCGTTATTCATGAAATGGTGGTGAGAGCCGTCCGAGTACAGGTAGTCCATCCTCTGCTGTTCGAGCACGACACGTTCGAGCGTGTCATTTGAGCGGAAGCGGAACTCGAATGAGTTACTGGTTAACAGATTGCGTAACCTGGCTTGAACCATAGCCCGTAAATTGCCGGGCGTGTGATGATGAAACTCCATGACCCGGACCGGTGTACCTTCGTGCACAATAACCATTCCCTTTCTTATATCGTTTGCTGAAAGTGCCATAATTGCTGTAAATGTGTTGTAAGATATGCGCGTTACAAACCAACTAGTTTAGTTATTTCCGTTCTCGCTTGTCCAGTTCGCGAGTAAACCGGTTAAGACGTTACTGTGAAACTCTCCGTCATCGTTCCGGCCTTCAATGAAGCTAAATATCTCGGCGCTACGCTGGAGGCGATCGCCGTCGCCACAGAGAAAGCGGCCAAAGGGCTTGAGCTGATCGTCGTCGACAATGCGAGTTCGGACGCAACCGCACTAATAGCTAAGGAGGGCGGAGCCCGAGTTATTAGCGAGACGACGCGTAACATATCACGCGTGCGAAACGCTGGCGCGACGTACGCGACGGGCGATGTGCTTATTTTTATTGACGCGGACACGCGGGTTCCGGGCGAGCTATTCGAGCGTATAGAGCAAGCTATGCGTGATGAGCGGTGTATGGGCGGTGCGGTGGCGGTCGATTACGATCCCTTTGAGCGCTGGTGGATGCGATTTTATGCCGCGGGGTGGAAATTTTGGGGCAAGGTCTTCAACATGAAACAAGGCGCGGCCCAATTTTGCCGGCGATCCATATTTGTCGAACTTGGGGGATTTGACGAGACCATTTTCCTGGGCGAGGACGTTGAGTTCTATTGGCGATTGTCGCGGCTTGCCGAGCGGCGCGGCGGGCGGCTCGAGTTTATCGAGGATATGAGCGTTGTCACATCGTCGCGGCGTTTTGACAAGATGAGCCTTTGGCGGACGCTCGTACTTACGCATCCGCTATTCATATTGCTTTTTTATAAGCGAGCGTCGGTCTGGAAGGACTGGTACGGCGAGGCAATCCGGTGACTGTGAGAGTGCGGAGGCCCGGGCGTGAGCGGGGGCTTAACCCCGACTTGAGCGTTAAGCCCGCGCGCGCGCGGGTTTCTGCACTTAGTTCTAGCCCTTCTTGAAGGGCAGCGGCGGTGGTTCCTCGCCTTCGGCCGGGTACGATCGATTTATCGACGAGTAGATCGAAACTATGCGTTCGATCCAATCTTTTGCTTCAGCGTTCGATGGGTCATGTTTGAGGGTCCGGCGGTAGTCACCAAGGGCCGAGGCATACTGCCGAGCATCGGTTAGGGCGACCGCCCGTTTGAAATACGCCTCGCCAAGCGCCTTCTTAGCGGCCGGGTCGCCCGATTTGGACGTCAGTGTCTTCTCGGCAGCCATGATGGCCGCATCCAACGCTGTCGTATCGATCGGGTCTCCGCTCTGTGTCCATTTTGACTGTCCCGAGGGGTTTGCGCTCTGCGCATTGGACGGCTTTGGCGGCTGATTTTCAGTCGTGTGCGCAATGGCAGAATCTATCTTTTCGCCTCTGGGCGTGTTCGCGGAGGTTGTCGCCGAGTTAGTTGTATTCTGGACCGTCCGCTCAGTATTTGCACACCCTGCGGCAAATGCCGCAAACACGAAAACTGTAAAAAACTTCATTCTCTATTCCTCGTATTCCGAAATTATTTATTATCGATATATGGCCGTGACTGCACAACGTAGATCCGTCCGTTCATTATACCCCATTCGATATCCTGCTCTTTTTTGCCGCCGAAAACGCGGCGGATGTCCATGGCCGCTTTGGCCAGGCTGCGCGCCTGAAGGTCGGTCAGGACCCGCTTTTTCGCCCCGGCACATTTATCAGCCGTCTCTTTCAGATCGCCGTCCTTGTCAAATGCGAGAGCGTTCTCCTGCTGCGACAGGGTCATCACAATTACCGAGTTTGACCTCGGATTAAACAATATCTGTTCGGGAATGCCGCTGTTGTCGACGACCTTCGAATTATGCCCGCACACCGCGCTGATGTAGACAGCGTTCTTGTTTTGGTCGTCGAATGGATCTTTAGTGATCATCACGCCGCCCTTTTCCATGTCCACACCGACCTGGATCAGCGCTGACATGTAAACATCTGTCTGGCTAACGTAGTTCCGTACGCGAGCTTCATAGGCTTCAAACCTCCAGAGGCTCGCCCAGACTTTTTTTACAGCTTCGATCAGCTTATCTTCTTCGATCACATTGGCCACGCTCGAGTAGAGGCCGGCGCCGCTGAAATTCGGAAGGTCCTCTGAGTTGGAAGAGCTGCGTACGAAGACCGGTTTGCCGCCAAGCTGCGTTCTCCATTTTCGGATGATCTCGGCCCTCAGGCCCCGGTCAAACTTTCCCTTCTGTATATTGTTGCGAAACTCCTCAAGCTTTTGCCGCCGGAAGCGGGGATTATGAATGAAATCGTTTGTCTCGAGAAACTCCTCGATCGTCTTATCAAAGCCGTTTTCATGCATGAATTTGTCATACCAGTGAAACGGCACGCTAAATCCATCGGGGATGGTCACGCCGGCGACCCGAGTGTTGAGCATTTCGCCCAGATTTGCGGCCTTCGCTCCGTATATGACGCTGTCTTTTTTACGCATTTCGCTGAGGGCCGCGAGCTTTGTGGATTTGAGATCAACCGGAGGGATCTGCTGGCCCGGCGAGGTAAACGAGGTTTTTAATTCACTCAGGTTAGCCCGCCTAAGGCTGTATTCGGTGAGGTTAGCCTCAAGCCTGACCACAAAAGTGTTGTGCTCGCGGAAATAGCGGTCCGCGTCCTTGATGTAAATATTTGGTATGTTCCAGCCCTTTGCAAGGATATTTATATGCGAAAGCGGCGAAGAAGGCTGGGCAACGATAATGCCACGGACCGGCGGCAATGTCAGCGGAAGCTCGCGGAGCACGAGGATCTCGTTATCACCGATCTCGACCGTGTCGTCCAGCTTATCGATGATGTGAATTCTCCCAACCGCCGTTCCGGTATTGAGCGCCAGATAGGCCTGATTCTTGTTCAGTTCGTCCTGCAGGACCCGTTCGAGGGCAAGCTTTGCCGATACGTCCTCCTGGCGGATGGAATTCGGCTTATAGGCGACCTTCTCAAAAAACGAGCGGTTGATGACTGCATGCGCGGTCCGCATAATATCGGCGCTCGCAAGGTCGCCCTCCCACATCTCCCAGGTGAATTTCTCGACCGGTTTTTGCCACGCGATGGTCCCGACAATGAACCGACGGTCCTGGTCGATGTAGATCGGCTTAAAGACATCGGCCCCGCGAGGCACCAGATAAGTGGCTAGAAGAAAATCTTTATGAAAGCGGTATTTTTGTGAGTTTACGAAATAGATCTTATTGCCGGCCCTGCGGTCGATGACAAACATGGCGTGAGGCATCGCATAAGGAGTATCCGGATGGTAGATGCGTGCGATGGAATCGAAAGCAGCTCGCGACGCGACACGGGGGATCGAGTTTTTAGGCGAATCCGGACGCTTGTCCATCACGCCATTGGGTTCGCGAGTGGGCGATGGCTTGCGAGAGAGTTGGCTGAGCGCGGTGCCCGACGAGATCGTCAGGACGGCGGCAGCGGCGATGCCGAGGACAAATCGGTTCGTAAACAACGTCATAGGCTAATTGGATGCCTGGCCCGTCCCGTCGCGTTTGTCGCGGAACAGGAAAGCGTCCCGCAGTTTGCGATGCTCGACGTGACCACTGATCGAGATCCCC
This sequence comes from Pyrinomonadaceae bacterium, assembly GCA_035536695.1. Classification (GTDB taxonomy): domain Bacteria; phylum Acidobacteriota; class Blastocatellia; order Pyrinomonadales; family Pyrinomonadaceae; genus OLB17. The sequence goes on from DATLNN010000174.1 coordinate 4,234, forward strand.
AAGTCGCGGATAAGCCCGTCGCCGATGCCGTATATCCATCCGTGTATCGCAAGTTGGTCGCCGCGGTCCCATGCATCCTGCACGACGGTCGTCGCCGATACGTTGAGGACCTGTTCGGCCACGTTAAGCTCGCACAGTTTTTCAAATCGTCTCTCGGGGTCCGCTATGCTATCCAACATTCCGGAATGCAGGTTGATCGTGTCGTGTATCTGCCTTATCCAATTATCTACAAGACCGTGCCGCTGCCCGTCGAGCGCAGCCTGGACACCGCCGCAGCCGTAATGCCCGCAGACGATGATATGCGCGACCTTCAGGACCTCAACCGCAAACTGTATCACTGAGAGGCAGTTGATATCGGTGTGATTGACGAGATTGGCGACATTTCGATGGACAAAGATCTCGCCCGGCTTAAGCCCGACGATCATGTTCGCCGAGACGCGGCTGTCTGAACATCCGATCCAAAGATACTCAGGGTTTTGCTGGACCGCCAGGTCCGAAAAAAAACTTGGGTCTACCTCGGTGATCTCCCGCGACCAACGTTTGTTGTTTTCGAGAAGATTACGGATGCGCTGCATGTCAGGAATATGTTAGCCGCTCGCCGGCCTTTGCTCAAAACTTGTTGAGTAGGGAGATAGACATTCGCCCGCAGATAAGATCAGCCAAACGCTATGGGCGGCTAATTCGAGATATCCGGCTGCCTGGCTCGTTCCAACTCACGCTCCTTGAGCCGGCCCTTGACCTGAAACCGGATACTAAGAAAAAAGCTGACCGCGCCCAGTACGGCGGCTGCGAACATGCGGTCGGTGTTATCGGACCAAAAGAAATAAGCGGCAAGCGCCGCGAGTGTCAAGGCCAATAATTGAAATGCCAGTACCATATATTATCCCGCCTTGCGGGCCACGTCCTGAAAGCTCTCCCCGCGAAAAAAGGCCGCCACCGCGCGGAACAATCGTCTAACTGCACGAAACACCTTTGGGAAAAACCAGACGAAGAAGATCATAAATATGCTGAGTACAGCAACGATGATGAACGGGGCAAATACGGCCAGAAAGGTCCCGGCGAATGCGATCGCATCCTCGACCAGTGATAGTGCCCAATTCGAAACAGGTTCAGGCGACATATTCGCACCGACGCGCAAGGCCGACTTCACACCGTGCGACGAGAACGCCAAGCCGCCGCCGACGAGCGTCGCAACGACGGAAACAGTCGGATCCAGCTCATTTGTCGCCGCGTACGCTACGACCGCACCCGCCGGGACACGTATAAATGTGTGTACAACATCCCAAACGCTATCGACGTAAGGTATCTTGTCCGCAAAAAACTCGACCACATACAGCCCGCCGGCGATGCCGATGATCCACCAATTGTCGAGCACCTCGAGGCCGCCGGGCAGCTTTGTCGCGGCAAACTTTTGAAGCAGACCCAAAGCCGAGACAGTGGCATAAAGGTTGATGCCGGACGTCCACGCGGTACCAAGTGCCAGACTTAATGTTGAGAACCATTCCATCGTAGATGCTACGGCAACAGCCCGAGCGATAGGTAGAGCTTTCAACCGTGAGTATACATCAACTTAAAGTGAGGTGATGCAATTGACTGCGCGGTTACAGGCTAGTTGAAGGACGCAGACGCTCTCAAAGAACGCGGCGTGGCAAGCGGGACGCCTATGCACCACTTGCTTCTTCCTCGCCGTCGCCCTCTTTCTTAAACCCGAACTTTTCGAGCCGATACTGCAGGGTCCTGAACGTCAGCCCGAGGAGTTTGGCTGACTTGGTTATATTGTTGTCGGTGCGGTCCATTGCCTGCATTATCAGGCTGCGCTCGACGTCCTCGAAATTTACTCCTTCCGGCGGAAGCTTAAATCGGTCGCCCGGGGCAGCGGATGTCATTTGCGTCATTTCAGGAGGCAGGTCCTCGAGCGTGACGATGTCATTCTCACATAGCAGGATGGCCCGTTCGAGTGCCGATTCGAGCTGGCGGACGTTCCCCGGATACGAGTAATCTTCAAGCAGGCGTCGCGCGTCGGCGCTGAGCGTGATCTTTCGATTCGTGTTTCGCGTATGTTTCTTTATGAAATAATCGATCAGTACCGGGATATCGCTTCGACGCTCCCTAAGCGCGGGAAGCTCTATAGACAAAACGTTCAGCCGGTAATACAGATCCTCGCGAAACCGTTTTTCCTCGACCATGTGCAAAAGATCGCGATTTGTGGCCGCGACGACGCGCACATCGACGTCGATATCCCTGATACCACCAACCCGTCGGATCTGCTTTTCCTGCAGCGCGCGCAGTAGCTTTGCCTGCAGAGAGATATCGAGCTCGCCGATCTCGTCGAGAAATAATGTCCCGTCATGAGCGATCTCAAACAAGCCTCTTTTTTCGGCGATAGCTCCCGTAAACGAGCCCTTTTCGTGGCCGAAAAGCTCTGATTCGAGGAGGTTTTCGTTTATCGCGGCGCAGTTTACGGCCTGAAAGGCCTCACTGGAGCGCAGGCTGTTGGTGTGCATGGAACGGGCAATCAGTTCTTTTCCCGTGCCGCTTTCACCGCGAATTAGAACGGTCGAGTTGGACTTGGCAATCTTTAGGATCAGTTTTTTGACCTTGTCCATCTCCGGTGACACAGAGATGATCTCGGCATCGAGTGTAGTGAGTTTGGCAAGTGCGCGTGAGACCGTATCAAGGAGTTTTTCGCTGTCATACGGCTTTTGCAGATACTCAAAAGCGCCAAGACGCAGCGCATCGACGGCGGAATCGATCGTGCCATGGGCGGTCAGAAGGATGACGATGATCGATTTGTCAAAATCCGTGAGTTGCTTGAGCAGGTCGAGCCCGCTCATTCCGGTCATTTTCAGATCGGTCAGCACGAGGTCGAAATGGCGGTCGGCCACAAATTTCATCGCCGCCTCGCCCGAGCTCGCCGTCGTCACATCATATCCCTCGCCCGATAAAATGGTCTCTAAGATCTCTCGCTGGTTCTTTTCGTCGTCGACGACGAGTATCGATTTTCTGGGCATAAAAACTATTTTGCCATAGGGCGGCTAGAGCGCAAGGACTATCGGCCGCTATCTATTGCAGCACAGAGACGCAGAGGCACAGAGATATCCTTTTTAAGACTCTGTGTCTCTGTGTCTCTGTGGCGGACGTGCCTACGTACGCTGTTCTTTCCCGGTTCCGGTCTCTTCCTCCGTCGCTTGTTTCGGGTCAAATGTTTCCTTCTTTACGCCCGATTTCTCATCAAGGATGGCATTGACTGCGCCTCCGGTCAGTATGACCAGTGCTGTGAGGTAGAGCCACAGCAACAGAATAATGACGGCTCCTAGCGAGCCATAGGTCGCGGCGTAAGAATCGAAATATTGAAGATAGATCCGAAAACCGATGGTAAGCAGTATCCACAAGCCTACGCCGATCACTGCGCCGGGCGTGAGCCATTTCCATTGAAACGGCTCGTGGTTCGGCGCGAAATTGTAGATGAATGCGAAGGCCAGAAGGAGAACGATCAGGACTACGAGCCATTTGAGAGCCTCGAGAAGATAGACCGAGTCGACCGGCAGCGCCGCGTCCAGCATTTGTGACCCGTAGACTACGAAGGCCAGTGCCAACAAGATCATAATTCCGAGGGCGAGGGTCAACAGGAGCGAGGTAAGCTTGGCCCTAAACCAGGAACGCGACTCGGTCAGGTTATAAACTTCATTCAGGGTGCCCCGCATATTGTCGACGCCGGCGGAGGCCGACCAGAGGGTTATCAGTATGCCGATGGTCAGCTTGCCGCCCGATGATTTTGCCATCACCTCATCGAGTGTCTTCTGCACAAGCTCGAAGGCAGACGTTGGCATCACTTGCCCCAGGATCAAAAAGAGCTCGTCCTGCAGTTCTTTCTTGTCGCTGAGAATGATCCCCAACAGGCTCATCAAGAACAAGAGAAGCGGAAAAAGCGCGAATGAGAAATAGAATGCTACCTGGGCCGCGTTACCGAGAATATCGTCATCGGATACTTTCTTCCATAGTTTCGAAAGTGTCTCCTTTAAATTCAGCTTCATGCATCGCCCCTTGTTATTTATGAGCGTCAGCTCTCGGGCAGACTCACCGTAAATGTGGTGCCCTCCCTGTCTTTTGATATAACCCTGATAGAGCCGCCGTGCATATCGATTATCTTGTGAACGATCGCCAAGCCGAGTCCGGTGCCCGTTTCCTTGGTCGAGAAATACGGTTCGAAGATCTTCTGAATATTCTCCTCTGATATACCGTCGCCCGTATCTGAGATCTCGAATTCCACCGCTTTGGCCGCGTCGTTACGCGATATCTTGACGCAGAGCTTTCCGCCGTTAGGTTCCATGGCCTGAACGGCATTGATAAACAGATTGTTAAATACCGAGCGAAGAAATTCTGCATCCCCCAATACATTCGGGACAAGCTCGTGCTCGACTACGCTGATAGTGATGCCTTTTTCCTCGGCATCAGCTTCGACAAGACGCAGCGAATCCTCGATTACCTTGCGGGCATTGGTTGGCTCGAGTGCCGGCTCAGCGGGCCGTGAGTAGTTCAGGAAATCCGAAATAAGCTGATTCACGCGTGCGACTTCGCCTTTTAGCTGCGACGTCAGTTTGTCAAACGTTTTTTGCTTCTCTGCATCCGCCGGGGAAAATTTTGACCGCAGATGGTCAAGTGTCAGGTTAATGTAGTTGAGCGGATTTCTGATCTCGTGAGCGATAGCGGAGCCCAACCGCCCGACCACGGCTGATTTTTCGGCCTGCTGCAGCTGCGCTTCGAGATCTCGGGTCTTTTCAAGTTCCGCGGCCATCTCGTTGAAGTTCTGAGCTAGCCGTCCCATCTCGTCATTGCGGCTCGCATCTGGAACGCG
>DATLNN010000175.1:0-6236 GCA_035536695.1 Pyrinomonadaceae bacterium
TCCACACTCGTCGGCATTTCTTTGTCTGCCCGGGTGAATGGTTCGAGCAGAACATCGTCAAGCGATTCGGGAGACAATCGGCGCGTGGCATATCGGATCTTATCGATCAGGCGTCTGCGGGCGATCATTGCGATATACGTCGTCTCGGAGGATCTGGATTCGTCAAAGCGCGCGGCGTTTTTCCAAATATCCACAAAGATCTCCTGCACAGCGTCCTCGGCCTCGTCAGAGTTCCGCAGCAGGCGGCGTGCGATAGACCAAACGAGCCCGCCGTATGTGTTCAGACAGTCCTGAACAGCCGTCCGATCGCCGTCTGCAACCCGTTGTAAGATGCTTTGAGTCACTAGTTTATGGAGGAAATATAGTTTCTCTAAGCTACCTTATTTCGGTCGCGAATACCAGTTTGACGGTATTGGCGGTCGGTCCTTCCACGTAATGGATTTCGGCCCAAAGAGCTATTTAGATTCAGGCAGCTCCGGGGAGGATCTCCCGGCAACCGGGTGAAAGCGCGAGATCAGATAGAGTAAGTAGAGGGTAAACGAAGTTCCGGCCGAAACGAGACAGTACTGACACCAGGCATTGATAAGAGCGTATTGAACATAGATCAGCCAGGCGCTGAAAGCCGCCATGAGAATCGACTGAACGCCAAACCACCCCCATAGCCAGATCCGACCGAATGCGGCCAGCAGCGCAAGCGAAAAGGCGGTAAAATAAGCGGCGGCCCCAAAGGCGGCCAGGGGAATGCCCGCGATCTCGGCGTAGCTACTGCTCAACACAGCTCCACAGTCGAAATCGGCGCCGCACGGCACCGGTTCTGCTGTGTAATGGTGGACCGTGAGATAAACGGCATCAGCCAGGCCGATCAAGGCGACAACGGCTGCCGCTGCGGGCAACTTTCTGAACATTGTTTATTCTCGTTCGAGTTGATCAGGCCATGTTAATCGCGAGGTGGACCTGGGCAAAGCGTTCGGAGTTCCAGCTTTAGCTGGCTCTTACCCTGGCGCTTCGAGCCTTGTCAGATCACTTAGCCGCATTTGTCGGAGCTGACGGGGCGGTCGCACCCTGCGCAGGTGGTGCAGCCTTGGCCAGCTCCGCGTCGATAATGCCCTTTAGCGCCTGCACGTTCATCTCTGTAAACGGGATGCTATTGCCATTGACATAGAGGGTCGGGGTGGAACCGACGCCCAGGGCCCGGGCGCGTTTTTTATCTTCGTCTACGCGGTTCTTAGCCAACAGACCGGCCATATCGGTTTCCCATTTGGGGACGTCCAGTCCGATCTTTTCCGCATATCCTTTGAATGTGGCTTTATAGCCGCTTGCTGCGGTCCATGCCTGCTGATTCGTAAACAGCAGATTCTGCATGTCCCAGAATTTTCCCTGCAGACCCGCGGCCTCGGCAGCCACGGCGGCGTCATACGCTTTGTCATGGATATCGAGCGGAAAATTGCGGAAAACAAAATGTATCCTCGACCCGTACATCGACTTGATCTCGCTTAAAACCGGGTGGGCCGTCGCGCACGCCCCGCACTGGTAATCGGCAAACTCCTCGATCTTGACGGCGGCCACGGGGGACCCGGCCTGGTTAGGCGGCTGCGCTCCCGGCGGGGCGTTGGGCGGGATCGCAGATGTTTTCGCGGTGTTTGCACGATTGGCTGCCGAATTGCTGTTAGCCGCACCCGACGATTTTCCCGAGCTGTACAGATACCATCCACCCAATATCGCCGCCAGCAACACGCCAGCGATGATCAGCAACGGGGCGTTGCTCTTGGGCTCGACCACCTTACTTTTTGCTTCTTTTGTTTTACTCATTATTACGTATTTACGCCGATCGGAGGGCGCGTGGGCGTTTCACATCGGCCCGCTTTTCATTCAAAACATCAAGGGTGTCGGTTACCTTCTGATAAATTCCGTCCGCGTCGAGCCCATATTTTGCGAGCAGCAATTTCGGATCGCCATGCGTGACGATCCGGTCGGGCACGCCCATTCTGACCACCTTTATTTTATCCGATAAGCCGTTTTCTTCAAGCAGCTCAAGCACCGCGGAGCCAAAACCGCCGGCCAAATAAGCATCCTCGACTGTTACCATTAGACGCGTCGAGACGGCGAGAGCGATAAAAAGCTCGCTGTCAAGAGGCTTGACAAAACGAGCATTCACAACGGTCGCGTCGATGCCGCCTTTGGCCAGGTTCCGAGCGGCCTCGAGAGCGGGATAGACCATGGAGCCATACGCTACGATCGCGACATCTGCTCCATCTATCTCCCCGCTTAGAATTTCAGCCTTGCCGACCTCAAGCTGCTTAGGAGGCGCCGTTATGTCGACGCCGAAACCATTCCCGCGCGGGTAGCGCAGGGCGGCGGGGCCCGGGTGCTCTATCGCGGTCAAGATCATGTCCCGCAGCTCGGCCTCATCCTTTGGCGCCATCAATACGATGTTCGGATATCCGCGCAGATAGGCGATGTCTAGCAGGCCGTGATGCGTAGGCCCGTCGGCGCCGACAATACCCGCACGGTCCATTGCCAGCGTGACGTTCAGGTCCTGTAAACAAACATCATGTATCACCTGATCGAACGCTCGCTGGAGAAAGGTCGAATAGATCGCCGCGACCGGCTTCATGCCTTCGCAGGCCATGCCGGCGCAAAACGTGATGGCGTGCTGCTCCGCGATGCCGACATCAAAGGCACGTTCGGGAAATTTCTCGAGGACTTGATCAACGCCCGTCCCGTCAGGCATCGCCGCCGTGAGCGCAACGATCTTTTCATCGTGCGCCATTAGCTCACACATCGTTTCGCCGAAGATCTGTGTATATGTGGCCGGCGATTTCATCGTCGCCTTATGAGCGAGCCCGGTCTGCGGATCGAACGGCCCGGTAGCGTGGTAGGCGTAATAGTTCTTTTCCGGGTTCGGAAAACCTTTCCCTTTCGTCGTAAGCGCGTGGACGATGACGGGGCCGTCCTCGACACTCTTCGCTTCCTCGAGAGCCCGCACTAGATGAGCGACATTATGCCCGTCTACATATCCTATGTACTTGAAACCGAGCTCATTAACCAGGGCTCCGGGCAAAACAGCCGCGGCAATCGCGTCCTTGACCGATTTCGCCGCTCGCCGCAGGCGCTCGCCAAAATGCGGCACGCTCTCCAGCGCGTCACCGATCTCCTCTTTCAGGTGCTGATAGCTCTGCGCCTCTTTTATGCGGTTCAAATATCCGCTCAGGCTGCCCACGGCCGGGGCGATGGACATTCCGTTATCATTGAGGAGAACGATCAGCCGCGATTTCAAATGTCCAGCCTGATTTATGGCCTCCATAGCCATTCCGCCCGCAAGAGACGAATCGCCGATCATGGCGCAGACATGGAAATCCTTTTTTTGCGCGTCACGAGCGACCGCCATGCCGAGCGCCGCCGAAAGCGACGTGGAGGCATGGCCGGCGCCGAACGTATCGTATTCGGATTCGTCGCGGCGCAGAAAACCCGACAATCCGCCGTACGTTTTAATAGTGTGAAGCTGATCGCGCCGGCCCGTCAGGATCTTGTGAGCATAGGCCTGGTGACCAACGTCCCACACCAGACGGTCGCGCGGCGTGTCGAATACGTAATGCATTGCAACGGCAAGCTCGACGGCCCCGAGACTCGCACCCGTGTGGCCGCCGACCCGCGAGCACGTGTTAATGATAAACTGGCGGACCTCGTCAGCCACCTCCTGCAGGTCGTCGACGCGCAGCTGCCGCAGATCGGCCGGCGAATCTATTTCGGATAAAAATCTCATACGATCTGAACTAACACCGAATCTCACATTTTAGCCCGCCGGCGGTCAAATGTTAAGTTGTGTAACGGGTTTGGGTTTTCGGTCTTTGGTCTTTGGACCGGAGCTTGGAGCGAATAACGTGACCAAAGGCCAAAAACCCAAGACCAAAGACCGAAAACCGATTACATTTCTTTACACTGCGAAATGAAAAAACCTTAGACCAACGGCGAGATGCGCGCGTCAAAGATACGACAAGCGGAAGCTTAAATAAATCAACGAGGTAGAAACATGTCATTAAAATCAAGGTTTTTTTCGATTCTAACAGTGGCTATCGCCGCCGTCGCGTTTGCGACGGCCGCTATGGCGCAAGACACGACGACCCCGACTACGAAGGACGGCGTCAAGAAACGTGACAAAGGCGGAATGAACCGCGGGGGCCGTCACGAAGGCATGCGCGGCCGCAAATTCGGACAGCGCGGCGGCGGGTTTGGCCTACGCGGCATTACGCTGACCGACGCTCAGAAAGATCAGATCAAGGCGATCCGCCAGGCCAACAAGCCGGACGCATCGGTCGTGGCCGAGCTTAAGGCGATCCGTGATGCAAGAAAGGCCGGCACTGCGATCACGCCGGAGCAGAAGGCCCGGATGAAGGCGGTTCGCGAGCAGATGCGCACCAAGAGCGAGGGCGTCCGTCAGCAGATCCTGAATGTGCTGACGGCTGAGCAAAAGACTCAGATCGAACAACGGAAACAGGAAATGAAACAGCGACGGCCGGAACGTCAGCGGCGCCAGGCCAGGCCGGGCGCAAACCCGACGAAGATCACTTAATTCTGCCCGACTTCTTTGAAGGCCGTTCCGTAGATACGGGGCGGCCTTTTTTTGTTCCTCTTTCGTCTTTGCGGGAATCGCTTTTTTTGCCCGCAAAGACGCAAAGCCCCAAAGAGATCGCAAAGGTTACAGCGACGGAAGTTTTTCAAGCGTCGCAAGAACTTCGCCGACACGAGCCTCGACTACCGTACGAATGCGCTTAAGCTCACCGGCAGAATTCGCCTCAAACCTCAGTACGAGGATCGCCTGTGTGTTCGATGGGCGGACGAGGCCCCATCCGTCCTCGAAGATGATGCGCGCGCCGTCGATCGTGATGACCTCATTTGTCTTGCCGAACTCTTCCGCCACCCGCTTTACAAGATCGAACTTTACATCGTCAGGACAGTCCACTCGTATCTCGGGTGTCGAAAAAGTTGGCGGCAGGTCAGCCAGCAGTGCCGACAATTGTTTCTCCGTTTTTGAGAGTAACTCCAGGATCCGTGCGCCGGCGTACGTTGCGTCATCAAACCCGTAAAACCTGTCGGCAAAGAAGATATGTCCGCTCATCTCACCCGCCAGAGCGGCGCCGGTTTCCTTCATTTTGGCCTTTATCAGCGAATGCCCGGCCTTCCACATGACCGCTTTGCCGCCTCGGGCCTCGATGTCATCAAAGAGTGTCTGCGAACATTTGACCTCGGCTATTATGGTCGCGCCCGGGCGCGCCGTCAGGATCTCTCGCGAAAACAGCACCATCAGTTCGTCGCCCCAAATTACGCGTCCGTGTTCGTCGACCACACCGATACGATCACCGTCACCGTCAAAGGCGAGCCCGATATCGGCCGCGTGCTCGCGGACGGCCGCGATCAAGTCTGTCAGGTTTTCCTCGACCGTCGGGTCGGGGTGATGATTAGGAAACGTCGAGTCGGGCTGGGTGTAAAGCTCGACCAGCTCAATGCCAAGCTCGCGATAGATCGGCACCGCCGTGACGCCGCCCATGCCGTTGCCTGCGTCGACGACAGCCTTTAGCCGCCGCGCTCCGAGATGAAAACGCGACACGATATCACCGCAATAGTCGGTAAGGACCTCAATGCTCGCAACCGAGCCGGAACCGCTCGCGAATTCTTCTCGGAACGCGATCTCCTTTATTTCTTGTATCTGGGAGCCAAACAACGTCGAAGTGCCGAGACAGACCTTAAAACCATTGTGGTCCGGCGGGTTGTGAGAGCCGGTTATCATCACGCCGCCGTCGACATCGCGGGTAAACACTGTGTGATAGAGCACCGGCGTGGGCACCATGCCGACGAGCACCGCATCGCAGCCTGTCTGATTCAGGCCCACCGCGATCAGATCGCAAAACCCCGGCGAACTCGACCTTGCGTCATAGCCTATCGCTATACGCTGGGCCGCATTCCGCCGAAAGAACGTGCCGAGTGCAAGACCCAGTCGCGCGACCGTGTTGTCTGTCAGCTGCGGTCCAACGATGCCGCGAATGTCGTATTCTCTGAAAATGTTTGGATCCATTTGGTTTATGAGCTTAGAACTGCCCGACGCATGGCGGACGGCGGGGATGGGATGGCATTTGCCTCCGTTTTGATATACTCTCCGGTTGCACAAGGGCAACAGGGTGCCGGCCAATCGCATCGAAAAGTATGCGCCCGACTTGTAGTCTAGCATCGCCGTATGAAGA
>DATLNN010000176.1:0-4900 GCA_035536695.1 Pyrinomonadaceae bacterium
TTTCAGGACGATACACTCTGCGGGACAAATGGGACAGCGGGACAGGCGGGACAAGCGGGACACGGGACAACGGCGGTTCGCGGTGGTGTGATTCTCGTTGGTAATCTCTCGTACAGTATTAGTAGCGTCTATTTCCGAGAATAGGATTGAGGTGCGCGCATGCGGGCCTTGTCAGTGAGAGTGGCTGAAATAATGGCAACGGCGGTTTTTCGCATAACATCGAACGTTAGGCGAGCGGCAGCCCTTCACGTTCTCCTCGTTTCTTTATGCTCATGAGCGTTCATCCCACGGCCAAGGCCGCAAAAAGAATGTCGAAAACGATTCTCGGGCCCGCGGTCTCGGAATACGCGTTTTCTTCCTCCGACTTCATTAATCGCGACCTTAGCCTGCTCGAATTTTTCCGACGGGTCCTGGATGAAGCGCGCGATGAGACCCAGCCACTGCTGGAACGGCTAAAGTTCATTGCCATCTTCTCGAGCAATCTCGACGAATTCTTTCAGATCCGTGTATCCGGGCTCAAAGAACGGCTGCAAAACGACACACGTGTCGCGGGCGATGCTCTGACCACTGCCGAACTCTTGTCGGAGATAAGGGGGCGCGTCAACGAAATGGTCGACGATCAGATGCGGTGCCTGACCGAGGATATATTGCCGGCACTCCACCGAGAGTGTGTCGTTGTAGCTTCGTATGACTCTCTCGACGGTGAGGAACGGCGACTGATGGACGAGTATTTTAGGGAATGCGTATTCCCGCTGATCACTCCGCAGGCGGTCGACCCTACACATCCTTTTCCTTACATTTCCGGCGGCAGCATAAATCTGGGCATGCTTGCCAGGCCCAAACTGACTCATCGCATCCGAAACTCCAGGAAGCATGCTGAAGAAGTTTTTGTCCGCGTAAAGATCCCGCCATCGATCGACCGCTTTCTTCCATTAGACGATAGCGGCTGTAGGTTTATCCTGGTGGAGGACCTGGTCGCATCGAACATTCATCAGCTGGTACCAGAGGTGATACCGGGCACGTGCCATGCGTTTCGCATCACGCGTGACGCTGACATCGAGGTCCGCGAGGCCGAGACAGAGGACCTGCTCGAGGCAATGGAGGAAAATCTAAAGCTCCGCCGGTTTGGCGACGTCGTGCGGCTCGAGGTCGCCAAGAGCATGCCAAACCGGATGGCGGCATTTATTCCCGAGTCGGTGAATATAGTCGGCGATGACATCTACCGGGTCGACGGCCCGCTTGATGCTGCAGCATTCTTCAAGATCGCTAGCCTCGGCCGGCCGGAACTAAAAGACCCGCCGATCAGGCCGGTGCCGGTGCCGGTCATAGAGAATGCGGCATCGATCTTCGACGCGGTCCGCGAATGCGATATCCTGCTCCATCACCCATACATGCCTTACTCTCTGGTCACGGATTTTATCCGTGAGGCCGTCGATGATCCGGATGTTTTGGCCATAAAAATGTGCCTTTACCGCATCGGCGGAAATTCGCCGATAGCTCCGCTGCTGATCAGGGCCAGCGAGATGGGTAAGCAGGTCACGGTCCTGATAGAGATCAAGGCGCGATTTGACGAAGAAAACAATATCGAATGGGCAAAACGGCTCGAACAGGCGGGTGTTCATGTCGTCTATGGGCTGATCGGATTGAAAACACACTGTAAGACGACACTCATCATCCGGAGCGAACGTGAAAAACTCGTTCGCTATGTCCATGTCGCGACCGGCAACTACAATCCCGATACCTCGGCCTTTTATACCGACCTCAGTCTGCTGACCGCACGACGAGAGATCGGCGAAGATGCGACCAAGCTGTTCAATTACCTAACGGTTTACACTCAGCCCGAATCGTTTGAGAGTCTCGTCGTTGCACCGCTATTCCTACGGCAAAAGATGCTCGAGCTTATTCGGCGCGAGATCGAACATACCGAGGCCGGCCGACGTGGCCGTATCCTTGCCAAGATGAACCGCCTCGCAGACGCGGAGATGGTGAGCGCACTTTACGAGGCATCGCAGGCCGGCGTCGAGATAGATCTTATTGTACGCGGCGTATGCACGCTTCGGCCCGGCGTACCCGGAATGTCTGAGAATATCCGCGTCCGGAGCATCGTCGGCCGTCTACTCGAACATAGCCGTGTTTATTATTTTGAAAACGGAGGCGAGCCCGATATCTTCACGGGAAGCTCGGACTGGATGCCGCGCAATCTCGACCGCCGGGTTGAGGTGTTGGCACCGATCGAGGACGAGACGTCCCGGCGGTACGTTACCGAACAATTTCTGCCTTCCTATCTTAAAGATAACGTTAAGGCCCGTGACCTTCAGCCGGACGGCAGTTATATGCGCCCGCCACGCGAAAGGGAGGCAGAAGACTTCAATGGTCAGTTGTCATTTCAGGGCATTTCGAATATTGTCCAGTTCGACAATACACACACTCACAAGGGGGATTAAAATGTTACGAAACTCTTATCGAATCCTATTTTTTCTTTTTCTGGCTGCGGCGGGTTTGTCGGCACAGGATCCACCCAAAACACCAAACGCAAGCGGAATGCCCGTCCTGTGGGAAGCTGTCTCGATAAGGGAGGCCGACCTAAAAGCGGGGCCGGGCGGTGAGCATATGCTTCCGGATATCAGCACCGTAACCTTTGTCGAGGAGCAAAAGGGCGGTCACTCCAAAAAATACAAGATCAAGGACGCGGCCGGAAAGACGTGGGTAGCTAAGATCGGGGATGAAGCCCAGTCCGAAACTGCGGCCGTCAGGCTGCTCTCAGCCATTGGTTACAAAACAGATATCAACTATCTCGTGCCAACCTTGACAATACCTGGCAAGGGTACATTTACCAACGTACGGCTCGAAGCCCGGCCCGATGATGTAAAACGTGGCAAGACCTGGTCATGGAAGAAAAATCCCTTCAAGGGAACCCGTGAGTTCCAGGGTTTGAAGATAATGATGGCGTTTCTTAATAACTGGGACATGAAAGAAGCGAACAACGTCATTCTGCAGCGAGCTGACAAGGTTGAGTACGCGATCAGCGATCTCGGTGTGAGCTTTGGCAAAACCGGGAACAAAGGCCTGCCTATTTTCTGGCGGATAGGGCGAAGCCGAAACGTGCCCGAAGAGTACGCCGAAGCTGAGTTCATAAAAAACATTAAGGACGGGAAGATCAACTTCAACTTCAATGGAAAAAATGACGGCTCGCTAGCCGATATAAAGCATGAGGACGGCAGGTGGCTGGCAGACCTCCTCATTCAGCTTTCCGACCAGCAGATCGAGGACGCTTTTCGTGCCGCCAACTACACGGACGCGGAAGTCGCGGTACTGGCTGGCAGCGTTAAAAATCGCATCCGGGCGCTGGATCTGGCTACCCAGCACGTTTCAAAAATGGCCGTTGGCGAGGAGGTTAAATAACAATGCGTTTCTTACCACATCGTATATTAGCGAGGCCGGTGGTTTTGCTGGCCGCCCTGATTTTTCTCGTTGCCGCTGCAGACGCTCAAAAGGCGCGCAAAGGCCAGCCAGGCGTCGAACCGGCCATTCTCTGGGAACGCGTCAATATAAGACAGCAGAACCTCTTTTACGGTCCCGGCGGCCAGCAAGGAATGCCTGATCTTAGCCGCGTGACGTTTATTAAGGAAGAAAAAGGCGGTCACTCTAAAAAGTATCGCGTAAAGGATGGCTCGGGCCGTGTCTGGGTCGCTAAGGTCGGTGACGAGGCGCAGTCAGAAACGGCAGCCGTCCGCCTGATATCGGCGCTAGGTTATAAGAGCGAGATCAACTATCTCGTTCCCAGGCTGACTATCGACGGCAAAGGCACATTCTCGAATGTAAGGCTCGAGGCGCGACCTGAGGACGTCGATCGCGGGAAAGAGTGGAGATGGGGAAAAACTCCATTTGAAGGCACCCCACAGATGAAAGGTCTGATCCTCATGATGGCTTTCATCAACAATTGGGACATGAAGAGTGCGAACAACGTTATCTTGAAGAAAAACGGTGAAAAGCACTACGCGATCAGCGATCTAGGCGTCAGCTTTGGCAAAACCGGCAGCAACAGCCTGCCTATTTTCTGGCGGATCGGCCGCAGCAGGAACAAGCCGACCGATTACGCAAAGGCCCCATTCATAAAGGAATCAAAGAATAACCGTGTTAAAGTCGTGTTCAACGGAAAGAACCGGAGTCGCATGAACAGCTTCACCACCGCGGACGCTGGCTGGCTGGCTGGTCTCCTCAGGCAGCTTACTGACAGTCAAATTCGGGATGCGTTCCGTGCGGCAAACTATTCGGCCAGCGAGATCAATCTGCTGACTCAGGCCGTGAGGTCACGGATAACACAGTTAGACCGCGCGGCATATAACGGGCGGATCGCGGGGAATCAATGATAAAGTCACGACCCCTTGCGATCGCTGCTGTCCTCCTCGCGGCGATCACCGCTCTGAGCTTCGGGCTTGTAGTCAGCGACAGCGTTGTCAATAGGGTCTCGGCACAAGCGAACACGCAGCGGTCCGCGCCCACGAACAGAAACACACCAACAGGATCGCCGCTCCTGGACGTGGCCGACCAGCCGCCGAATAGCGACGTACCGACGACGGTGGATACGTTTGAGATCGTCAAACGGCTGTTGCTGGCGGTACTGCTATCGGGAATTCTCGCGTTCAGGCCGCGAAAAAACGTTCCTTTGTTTCGCCGGAGTCTATTCGTTTCACAGTCTCAGATCCTCCTTGCTGTGGTCGCGGCAGCCCTGATGATGATCGTCGGAGATAATGCGGCCAGGGCATTCGCGATATTTGCCGCCGCGTCGCTGGTGCGTTTCCGCACGAACATTCGCGATCCAAAAGAGATCACGGTGCTCCTTATAAGCCTCGCGTTAGGCCTCGCGGCCGGATTCGGACGCTGGGACCTCGGAGTCGCG
>DATLNN010000177.1:0-7990 GCA_035536695.1 Pyrinomonadaceae bacterium
GATGCACAAGGCATTAGGACGATCGCGGCTGCCACCCCTTCAATGATAGATCACCGGTTGACGCTGGCATCGGCGTTCACGTCGCTCGAAGATGTGACGCTGCTGCACGTCGCGGCAGAATACGGCAGCCAAAATGCCGCGCGTGCTCTGATCGACTTGGCCGCCGACGTCAACGCCCGCGCTGGTGTCGACAAATATGGTCTGGGCGGCCACACGCCCATCTTTCATACCGTCAATTCAAACGGCAACCGGTCCGAACCGATCATGCGAATGCTGCTCGATGCAGGGGCCGATGCGGCGATCCGCCTTGACGGCGTTTATTGGGGCAAGGGTTACGAATGGGAGACAATATTTTTTGATGTGACCCCGATCTCGTACGCGCAGATGGGCCTCTTGCCGCAAGTGCATCGTCGAGAACAAGACATCGTTTCAAACATCAAGATCATGCTCGAGGCGTCTGCCCGCGAGGTGCCTAGCTTCGCCAACATCCCTAATCGATATCTTCAGCCGAAAGGTGCGCACCGCTAACGCACCTGGCCCGTATTCAGAATCATAACTTTGCCATCACGCGGTCGGTAAATCACGCCTGCACATTTAGGTGGCCGACGGCCTTCTAATCTGTAGGCTAGGCACAGTTCGGATTTTGCAGATAGGTTACGTAGTGACGAATATTGAGTAAGAGTGGATACGGGGTGTAAACTCGTGTATAAATCATCGTATCCGCTAGAGTTATGTGTAGAAATATCAAAACACTTTTCAATTTTGACCCTCCCGCCACAAGCGACGAGGTTGGCGCATCGGCCTTGCAGTTCGTCCGCAAGCTAAGCGGGTTTAACAAGCCGTCGAAAGTTAACGAAGAAGCGTTCAACCTGGCCGTCGACCGTGTTTCGGCCGCGGCGCAGGAGATGCTGAACACCCTAGAGACAAACGCACCCCCGCGCGACCGTGAGGTCGAGGCCCGCCGGGCAAAAGAACGGGCGGCGGTCCGTTATGGGCAATAACAATTGGGAATGGGACCGACTGAGATAAAGTTCATCGCCACGCCGGAAAAGGGCGAGGTTTCGGCACTGCTTCTTCGGCCCGATAATGCCACGCATTTACTGGTCCTTGCCCATGGAGCCGGTTCGAATATGGCCTCGCCGATGCTTGCGAAGATCGCTGACGCGCTGGCCGGAGCGGGTATCGCCACTTTTCGCTATAACTTTCCTTACAGTGAGCACGGCAAGGCGCGCGATGCAAATCCCGTCTGCGCGGCCACCGCGCGCTCCGCGTGCGCCGCGGCCGGTGAAGCCGCGCCGGACCTGAAGCTTTTAGCCGGCGGGCATTCTTTCGGTGGCAGGATGACGTCTACCGCTGCATCGCAAGAGCCGCTCGGAGGCGTTCGCGGGCTGGTATTTTTCTCGTTCCCGCTGCATCCGCCGGGCCGGCCCAGCGTCGAGAGGGCCGATCATTTGTTTAATGTATATGTGCCGATGCTCTTTTTAACCGGAAGGCGCGACGAATTTGCAAGCGGCGATCTGCTGCCGCAAACTGTATCAAAACTCGGTAAACGGGCGACGCTCCACTTGGTTGATACGGCCGACCACGGTTTCAAGGTCCTCAAGCGTTCGCGTGAAAGCAAGGAAGATGTGTTCGCGGAAATGGCCCGCGTCGTCCGTTCATGGGCCGATCTGCAGCCATGAGGGCGGGTAAGCCCGCCTCTAACCGGGGGTTGTATATTTGTATCTGCGTGAGGCTGCGGCTTGCCCGCCCGCCAGCTTTATGGAATTCGACCTCAGATCTATGTGCCCGCTCCTGCAGGTATTTAACATGCCGCGATCCCTGGCGTTCTATCGGGATCTGCTCGGCTTCGAAGTTGTTTCCGATTCGGGCGATGGTGACGATTCGAGCTGGGTCTGGCTGCGTCGGGGCGACAACATTAATTTGATGTTGAACGATCAATATGAGCCCGGACACGTCCCGGCCGGGCCGCCTACGGAGCGGGGCCGGTGGCATGCTGACACGTGTCTTTACTTCGGCTGTCCGGATGTCGATGAGGCGTTTCGATGGCTGAAAAAGGGCGGTCTCGAGGTCGAAGCGCCAAAGGTTGCTGAGTACGGAATGAAGCAGCTTTATCTAAGTGACCCGGATAGTTACGGCATATGTTTTTAATGGCCGAGCGGCGTAGGGCAGGAATAAGCTCAGGGCCGCAAGCGTAGAAAAGAACCCTATGAATCGACAAGAGCTGGACAAGCGATGGAGCGATATACTTCGGTCCGATCCCGTGGCACTAACCGATCTGGAGAACCTGGCCCAAGGCGTAGTGGATGTGTATTCGTCAGGGGACCTACGGTTCAAGCAACACATCAAGAATCGTTCGCGTCGCGTGGCAGAAAGTACGGGCCAGGCTTTTGACACGGAGGTATTTGATATTGATATGGCCCGCGCATTCGTCGCTGACGAGCTAGGCTTTCGCGGTTGGAACGAGCTTGCCGGCGCCGTCGAGACTCCATCAGGACGGCCGATGCTGTTTCAATACGCCGTGGCTGCCCTTGAGCGCGGTGATTTTAGTGCACTCGAATCCAGGATTGGCGGCCCCCAAGCATTCGACGCTCAGGTGAAGGCCTGGCTCGACGCAGGCTACCTCGCGGAAGAACCTGAGGCATTCGCGGAGATGTTTGCCGCGGCCTGTATGCTGGGCCATGGCCAAGCGGCCGCCGCCCTGCTGGACGCCGGCGTTGATCCGTATGCAGGTATGCGCACCGGCCTCGCCGGTTTCCATTACGCGGCGTCGAGCGGTCGGCTCAATATAATCAAATTGCTGATCGCCCGCGGTATACCGATGGAGGTCGAAAACATGTACGGCGGGACCGTGCTCGGCCAGGCCCTCTGGTCAGCCGTCAACGAACACACACCCGATCACGCCGCGATAGTCGAAGCCCTGATCGATGCCCGCGGGAAGATCGAGCCGGGCACTCTTAGCTGGTGGGAGCGCCAGCAGGTACCTTCGACCGAGACAAAGGAGCGCGTCGCCGCAGCGCTTAAACGCCACGGATGACCGACGAATTGCAAAAACTGCCGTTAGAATTCAAACTCCGCTTGAGCGCCGCACAGGCCAGAGTGGCCACGGCGAGGTTAGTCGGGGACAAACAGGCGCTGGCGAACGCGCTGAAAGAACTCGGGAATATCGAGCGCCGGCCGCCGTTCATGCGGGAGACCGCCAATCGGACGTTCGCCGAGGCATCCGCCCTGTACAAAGAACTCGAAATGCCGCTTGAGGCCGCCTGGGTGGTTCGGCACATCGGTATCAATCACGAGTATGCGGAACGTCTGACGGATGCCGAGGCAAGCTATGACGAGGCTCTCGACCTATTTCGTCTCCACGCGACTTCCAACTCGCTTGACTACGCAAACGCCGTCCGATATCCCGCCGTCATCAAGAATCGCTTGGGCAAGCGTGAGGAATCGGCGCGGCTGTGGGAAGAGGCTCACGACCGTTATCGAGAGATCGGGCCCAATGGCCTGGGTGAGGGAGTGGCGGAGGCCGCTGCCTGGCTGACGATCTTCGCGATCGAGAAGGGCGACCCGGAACTTGCACAAAAGTGGTTCAAAAGGGCGAACGAGGCGTCGGCCGCATCGGCCGATCCCGATACCCACAAGTTTATCGCCGAGGTCAGGCAGCGGATGACAGAGTTCGGCGACCAGAGGACATAAAAACAGTGGAGAGAATCGTCAAGCACACGAGACATGTTGTGGCCGTGAAAGACCTGGCCGTCGAGGGAGCGTACTATCGTGATGCGCTGGGATTTGACCTCGATTTCACTGCCCCCGGCTGGCAGTTTCTCTCGTTCGGCGAGTTCAAGGTCATGCTTGGCGAGTGTGCCGATGAAATGAGCGCCGAGGCGACGGGAAATCACTCGTGGTACGCTCACGCGCTTGTCGAAAACATTGACGACATCTACGAGCAGTTCTCGTCACGCGGAGCCCAGATCCTATCGCCGATCGAGAACAAGCCATGGGGCATAAGAGAGTTTAGTGTAGTTACACCGGGTGGGCATCGCATTGTTTTTGGACAAATAACCGAATAGGCTTCGCCGTCGGTCGAGCAAATCCAGGCCTATGCGCGACGCGGTTAATGGGAGATCCACGAAGGACAGAAAAAGCCCGGCGTGCTCTCCCCTTCACGCCGGGCTTCTTCGTAGATGGTCGAAGGAATCTCGCCAACGACCAAACTTAAGTTCTTCAGTAATCAGTAACTGGTAAAACGACCTCTTTTTTTAACTCGATCTCAAATTCCACTCCCTGCTCGATCTTTGCTTCCGGACCCGTCCGGGCGAGGGCTACCAATGTGCCTGCCGCAGCTCCGACGCCTGCCCCGATCAACGACCCCCTCGCCGAACTTGCCGCCCCGATACCGGCACCGGCCGCTGTTCCGCCTAAAACAGCCAGCAGGTTGAACGTGCGCTTCCCTTCATTCCTCGGGTGCACCGCCAGTGTCGCCTGAATACGTCTGGTCGTACCCAATATTCTCAGCGTCTCAAATATCACGTCGAGAGCACCGACTCGTCCGGCTGGTCCAGCCGGCGTCACGCCCGTCACGCGTCCTTCAACCACGGTCCCGGCAGGCAACATTACAATGTCGCGGACCAGAACCGGGGCTGCCACCACTGCGAGGAACGTGTCATCGACACTCGCCACTCTGGACGTAACCTCGGTATCTACCTTCACTCTGATCCGGGTGCCCTCAGGGAGCCGGTAGATCGAGTTCGTTTGTGCAATTAATGAGTTTGCAAAGATCAAGAGCGAAAGGATCGCTAGTATTCTGACGGCTGCGAAGTACTGCATGGGTTACCTCTCTCTTCCCCGCCGCATGCCCGTACAAGGCAGTCGCGAGATGGGGTTGCAATGAGTGTGCCATGGAGACCTACATTGCGTGGACAAATGAAAAAATGCCTTTTTGCAAGGCATTTTACATTTTGATCGGCCAAATTGCCTAACTTATTTGACGGTTTCGGTTGGCCGGTGCACGAAATGGGCTTGCCCGTCATGCCCTTCTCGCCGCTTAAGAGGCGAATCGCGGCGGGACCTCAAAGACTACTGGAGTATTGGGTGTCCGCCTCCGCGGCTGTGGTCGGCGGTCGCGGCATAGCGGCGCCGATCATTGTGATAGAGCACGATGTGTTCGCCCTCGTATCTGACGACGTTCGAGATACGGTCAAAATCCCTGGTGTGCTCCGCTATGACAAACGAGCTGGGGTCATTTGCGATAACCATCCCGGCCGCATAAATAAAACCACCCTGATCGTAAACCGAGCCGGCATATTGGGCAGCACCGACGGCGATATCCGGGGAATATGATCCGGCACTGTCCTTTGTGCGGTCAGCGCGCCCAATATAGATCGAATAGTCCGAATAGTTTAGACGCCGCGTATAGCGGTCCTTGCGGGCCACGGCAAAGAGATCGGTAAGACCGCGGTCGATCGCATTCAATACTTGTGCTGACGGCCGCCGGACAGCGTATACATTCGCACCCATCGACGTACGGACCGCGACTGTAAACCGGTCGCCAGTAACACGCTGTGCTTCGGCCAGAACACGGCCGCTCTGAGCAAACAAACGGTCGGCGCTGCCGCAAAACAACATTGTCAACAACCCTAAGGCTATAGCAAGAAATGGCGATTTTTTGTTCATGATCATCCCCCGGTCAGTGTATTGCAAATGCGGTACCACAAAATTGCAAATCCGCTTAGGCAAAGAAAAGGCGGCCACAGACGGCCGCCCATAAAAAGCGATTTGGTTGAGATCTGTCAAAAATCAAACCGTAGCCCGAGCTGCAGTTCCCGGTTGTAGCTCGAGTTAAATGTAAACGAGGGCGAGCCCGAGATGAACAGGCTCGGTCTTTGGAAATTTATCGCCGCCGGTCCGAGGCGAAGCGGAAGGCCGCCCCCGGCCGCCAGCACCGAATACTGTATATTGTTCACGGCCGACACGTTCGGACGGTTGAAAATATTAAATCCTTCTACAAAGAGCGAGAGTTTGTAGCGTTCGCCAAATCTGATCGCCCGGCCGATGCGAAGATCCACGATATACGCGGCCGGCGTTGAAAACTGGTTACGACGTGTACCGGGGACGCGATCCGTGGTGTTTATGCCGTCTGCGTTCGGATCATTTCCAATTCGGGCCGAATACGCGATCCCGGACTGAGCGACGAAGATACCGGTGAAGATATAGTCGCTCAACAGCGCCCGCACCACCGCATTGTGACTGTTGGACGGACCCGTGTCAAAAACAGGGCTGAAGATAAACCGATGTCGGATATCGGCGTCGGCCCGGCCGTATTCGCCTGTCAAGTCGAACTGATTCTCCGCAATTTTCGCGTCATCGCCGCCGCCCGGAACGACCGATGTCTGGTCCGGCTTGTTGTCTTTGGCGTTGGCGAACGTATAGCTCGAGTTAAACTGCCACCGGCCCGAGAACCGTTTATTCAATTCGAAGGTCAGCCCGTGATACTGCGAGCGCGCCGTGCTCTCGAAGAGGCTGATCCGCTGGAACGTTGGTATCGGCCGCGTCGACGGATGGCGAAGGAATGTAAAGCTCGTCCCGGTCGGCGTAGCGGTGGCGCCCGTTCCCGAGTAGACCGTCAGGGTCGTTGGGACCGGAGCTGCAAGATTCGCATTTCGCGTCCGGCTGATATTATCGCCGCGAAACATCGTGTAGTTGACTGAAAACGTTGTGTTACGCCACACTTCACGTTCGAACTGGACGCGGGCCTGATGCGTGAACGGCTGTTTGTAGTCTCGCGAGAATAGATAAAGGTTCACTGGCGGCGGTATCGCTCCCGTCGGCGCACTTGCGAAAACATTGGGGTAAACGGGGCACGGTACAGGCGGAGGAGGCGTCGATTGACATGTAATATCTACCGCTACGACCTGCAGTCCGTTTTGCGAGTGGGCGGTGCCGGTCATGATCGCGGGGGTCCGGCCATAATAGATCCCGTAGCCACCTCGCAGCACCGTTCTTTCGTTAAAGGCATAGCTCAATCCGAGCCGTGGAGCGATATTATTCTTGTCATTCGGCTTAAAGCTCGTATCGAATCCCGCCGCAAGGAGCGTCGCGTTCGGATTCTGGATCGGCGGCTGGGCGATCGACTGATAGTCGTACCGAACCCCGAGATTAACGGTCAGCTGCGGGGTCGCCCGCCAGTCGTCCTGGAAGAAAAACCCGTATTCGTCATTATCCGGATGTGTTTCGGGACCCGTGCCGGCGCCAGTGAAACTCTGACGATAGCGTGTCGGCGTGCCAGCCGCGAACGCTGCATAGCTAGCAAATGTGTAGGAGCCGCCGAACAGGCCGGGGAAAAAATTGAATATGCGATCGAACAAAAGATCGGCGCCGAATTTGAACGCGTGATCCCCGGTTAGGTAGGTCTGGCTGTTGATAAACTGATAACGGTCGATCGTCGTTTCGCGGGGACTGAAGTTGTTGCGCCCAAACGTGAATGTCTCGGTAAAGCCGCCGCCTGCGGCTGTTAACACCACCTCGGGGTCGTTTGTGTTCGCCAGGCCGGGCTCGCGGTCACGTGAGTACTGGAAACGAAACTCGTTAAACCAATTCGACGAGATCGTATGGATCCACGCCGAGGTTAACGAGACCGTTTTTACATTGCTATTTCCAGTGTGTTCGAGCGCGCTCGTGAGCCCGGAACTCTCGAGGTTTGTGCCGCGGAAATTCTGAAAGTTGAATCGGAACCACAACTGGTTGGTCGGATCCACATTAAAATCGGTCTTTACGAGAAATGTATCCTGTTGTCTGCTAATGTCGTATCCGACGACCTTCGGAGCTAGAAATGTTCGCACAGAGGCGGGAGCGAACGGCAGGGAATTGAGCACGACCGGATTCGGCAGATCTGAACGCTGGCCCTCATATGCGGCAAAGAAAAACGCCTTGTCGCGCCTGATAGGCCCTCCGAATGTTCCCCCGAACTGGTTGATCTGGCCCGGAGGTCGCGCCC
>DATLNN010000178.1:0-7273 GCA_035536695.1 Pyrinomonadaceae bacterium
GGTCCGCGGTGTCGCCGGACAGTCAACTGGTCGGCTATTCCGCGGTCGCCGCGGGCGGTGAACGGCGAGCAAGTATTGCTGTCATCTCGATTGGAAGTGAAGGCCTAATTAAGACACTCTCAAGGCCGGATTCAAGCGTGCTCCGTTCTGTCTGGGCGCACGACGGTGATGGAATTTACTTTGTCGCCTCCGCCGCCTCCGGCAACTCTCTCTGGTACCAACCGCTCGGCGCTCCGTCTCCGCGTCTCGTAGGCGATCTTGGAAGCGAGGAGATCGCTGATTTCGCCCTCTCACCCGACGGCCTGAGCATCGCCTTCATCCGCGGCCGCTGGGTCAACGATGCGGTTTTGATTGAGGGTCTTGGAAGTATTCAGCCAGGAAACGAACCGGAAGCTTAATGCCAGTAGATCACCTAACTCGGTTAGCCAAGAAATCGCCATCAGAAACGAGGATCGCAGCCACCCTTATGAGCCGCGATCGCGCCTGCCACGCGGAACGCTCGTCTCTTCCGAGCTGGCCGCGCTCCATCTCACCCACCGTCACGCCTCTCACGCACGAGCAACGAGCCGGAGAAAGTGTTAAACTCGGTATTATATTGGAGGAGGTGCGTGAAAAACGGCATCCAATGTGATATAAAGCAAGATTGCGCCCGCTTCCATCGGGCATCTATAACTATTAATTCATATTTTCTCTTAGGCCAGTAGTATGCAAAACGATCAACGCCTCACGCCTTTGCCATTAGTGCAGGACATTCAGCCGACGCACATTGACTATTCGGCGGGCTACACACCCTCGTACGACGATTCACTCGATAATAAGCGGTCGCTGCGGCAGTATTTCAATGTCGTTTACAAGCGGCTGCCGATAATTTTGGCCATCACCATCCTAGTTACGGCCGCGGCGGCATTTTATTCCTTCCGCCAGCCATCTATCTACGAGGCTACCACCGAGATGCTTATCGAGCCGCGAAAGGCTCAGGTCACCCAAAAAGACGCCATCAACATCAATTTTGGCGACGACGAGAAGTATTACAAGACCCAGCTTCAGCTGCTGCAGAATCAAGGGTTAATGAAACGTGTGGTGATAGCGCTTGGCCTGCACCGCGAGCCGAACCTGTTCGGCAATGAAAGCCGCGGCCTGATGGCCGGCCTCAGGTCGTTATTCTCCGGCGGCCAAAAGCCGCAGGAAGAGCAGAATTCCCTGCCGGTTATCACGCCGGCATCGACAGGGCTGGACGGTGACGGCAATATTGCACTCACGCCCGAGGAAAATGCGCGGGCCGAGGCCTATGCCAACGAGTTTGGCGTCCGGGTGGCCCAGGTGGAACGGACCAATATCGTAAATGTTACGATCATAACCTCGCGACAGGACCTCGCCGCTAAAGTTGCTGACAAGGTCGCGGAGCAATTTAAGGAAGAGGACACCGAACGAGCCACCGCCGGTGCAAGGAAAGCGTTTGAAGACCTGCAAAAATCCATCGAGGAGCTAAAGGAGACCATCGCGCGCCAGGAGCTCGATCTGATGGCGATCATGCGTGAGGAGAACCTTCCTCTGCAGGAAAAGGGACAGGACCTTGCGGCAAATCGCCTTCAAACGCTTAGCGGCCAATGGCTTGATGCGATCAATGAACGGCGCAAACTGGAGGCTCGTTACAATGCAGCTGTTCAAGCCAGTAACCGTAATGAAGGAATGAATATTCCGGATCTAAACCAGAATCCGGTTTTTGTCGAGACAATGCGTATCAACACCGAGCGCAAGGGAAAGCTGCAGGACACGATCCGCGAGATCGATAAGCAGATCCAGGAGCAGGAGGCCCTAAAGAGAGCTGACAGCGTCAAATACACGGACGAGCATCCCAATATAAAAGGGTACATCGCCAAGATCGAATCGCTGAAGGATAGCAAGGCCAGGACCGAAGAAGAGGTATCGAAGATTATCGAGAGCGATCAGAAGAAGATCGAAAAGAATGCCGTCGGCGGAGCCCTGGTGGGTTTGAAATCCCAGCTTGACGCCGAGATACGCCGCGAGGGCCAACTCGCCGCCTCGTATGCTCAGGAGGCCCAACGGGCAAATATCCAGGGCCAGGCCCACACGAAACTCACAACCGCAAACCGTGAGATGGCCACCAACCGTCTGCTGCTCGACACATACACGCAGCGCCAAAAGGAACAGGAGTTGGCGCTGCTAAGCGACCGGCCGAAGAATATCTCGATCTCGCGAAACGCGGCCGCGCCAGGTGGCCCGACCGGCCCGATGCGTGGCCGGAACATAATGATCGCCTTCCTGCTATCGTTGGCTGCCGGCATCGGGCTTGCCTTTTTGCTGGATTATCTAGACGATTCGGTCCGCACCTCGGACGACGTTACACGCCATCTCGGGCTGCCGACACTCGCTCTCATACCGCATTATTTAAATAACGAGAAGAAGTCTCTATTGCCTGCAAAGAACGGAGCTACTCCATTCCAGGCCGCGGCGCTGATAACGCTGACGGAGCGGCACTCGCCGCTTGCTGAAGCGTACCGGCATCTGCGCACGTCTCTGCTGTTTTCGTCCGCGGGCAAGCCGCCGCAAACGATCCTTGTAACATCGTCACAGCCTTCTGAGGGTAAAACGACGACGGCCATCAATACCGCGATAACGCTCGCCCAGGCCGATGCGGACGTGGTTATTGTTGATTGCGATCTCAGGCGGCCGCGTCTGCATACGCACTTTGGCCTCGATAACACTCAGGGCCTGACAAATTATCTTTCGGGTGATAAGAACACCGAGAACATGATCCGTACCTACGCGGACTTGCCGCGGCTCAAGATCATCACGAGCGGCCCAATCCCGCCGAACCCGGCCGAGCTTCTCAGCTCGAACGAGATGCGAAATCTGCTGCAGTTCCTTTCCACGCGTTTCAAACACGTTATCGTCGATTCACCGCCCGCGATCTCATTTACCGACGCGTCGATATTATCGACGCTGGTCGATGGTGTCGTCCTGGTGGCAATGGCGAACAAGAGCTCGATCCACCTTATGCGCCAGTTCAAACAGCGCGTAAGCTCGATCGGCGCGCGGATCTACGGCGTCGTGCTCAACGGCATCAAGGCCAATTCGACCGAATACTATTATTACGGGTCGGGATACTACAAGTACTACAGCAAGAGCGAAGAAGATGAATCGACGCCGCTGATGGAAGAAACCACTCAGAGCAGGCAGGGATAGCGACCGGTGTGAGGGCCATGGCAAACCCTTCCTCGGGTTCGCTTAGCTTTCCAAGCGTCGCATCTGCCTGAGCAACACGTCTGCATACTCTCTGGGCGAGTTGATATTCTTGAGGACCAGTTTTCCGCCTTCGTCACTTGCGTTGTCGATCAGCAGGTCGCCGAAACCCAACAGTCGCTGCGTTGCCGTGGATGAGACCGTCACGTCCTGGATCCGCCTTATCGGGATATTTCGGGTGTTGCGCGATATCAAGCCCTCGTCGATCTCTAGTGTCGAATCGGTAAGTCGGTATCGCACAAGCTTTTTCTTAAGGTGGTAAAAAGCCGGTATCAAAAAAAGCGTAAGCCCGAGAAGGACCGCCGCCCAGGGTGACACGGCCGTAATCAGTGCGCTCGAAATACCGGCCAGAAGCACCGCGCCGATTCCCGCAACTACATAACCGGCCTTGACGAACATCAGCGTCGGCCCGATCGAAAAGATCTCGGCCGCCTCTCGTTCGGCCGCCGACCCGCTCGGGGCAACCACGCGGCGTGCCGCAACGCGAGTCTCTTCTTCGGGGGCCATGGACTCTCCGCATTTGCGGCAGAATTTAGCGGCTTCCAGGTTGTCATCTCCGCACTTTATACAGAACATATCTTCTAGCGGCGGCGCATTACCGGCACCTCGAAGGTCGAGAGGACAATGGCCAGCGCCGCAATAATCAACACCGCCAGAACGGCGACAACGACGATCTGCCGTGTCGAGACGCTATCTTCCTTTGGTTCGCTGACCGTAACCCGGCGTTTCTTTCTCCGGTATCGGTCCTTGCCATGACCCTTAGTTTCCGAGTCCATTGTCGGTTTTGACTATGCCTTTGTGACAACTTATTACGAAAAGGTCTGGTTTGCAAGCCCGCCGTTGTTCCAGTTTGACCGCGATGACCAAAGTGACACTGGACCTCATGTTAGCTAGAATCAAATTCGATAGCTGACTACGGACAATGCGATGTCTGAAATGCTGTATGTTTCGCAGATCTTAAACCGCCCCTTGTTCGACGCTCGCAACGAAAAAATTGCGGTCATCAACGATGTGCTGGTCCGCTACGGCGAGGAAGAGTATCCGCCTGTAATAGGCCTGGTGGCCCGTTACCGCCGCCGCAATTTCTTCATGCCCAGCCGGGACTTTACGGGTCTTGGGGTTCATGGGGCCAAGATGACCTCGACAATCCTCGACCTGACGCCCTTTATCAGGCGCGAAGGCGAGGTGTTGCTCGGCAAGGATGTGCTTGACAACCAACTCATCGACGTCGACGGCAAACGGGTGGTTCGCGTCAACGACGTACAATTGATCGAGGCCGGCAACTCGTGGCGGGTCTCGGGGGCGGATGTCAGCCTGCAGGGCTTTGTCCGGCGATTGATGCCAAAGGGCTTCTACGGGAGCACCCGCCCGGTCGAGGTCATCGACTGGGCTGACGTCGGGTACCTGGCAACCGACAGCGCAACGGTTACCGTGCAGTTAAAATCGTCCAAAGACAAGCTTTCAAAGCTGCATCCGGTCGAGATAGCCCAGCTCGCCGAAGCCCTCTCACCGGTTCACCGCACAGAGATCGTCGAGAGTCTCGATGACGATATTGCGGCCGACACGCTGGAAGAGATGTCCACCGAGGCGCAGGCCCGCATCCTCGAGGAGATGGATGGGGAACGTGCGGCAGATATTCTCGAGGAGATGTCGCCCGACGACGCCGTGGACGTGCTCGACGAGATGAACGACCAAAAAGCTCAGGAACTATTCGACCTGATGGAGGTCGAAGAACGGGCAGACGTGGCCGAGCTCATGAACTTCGAACACGACACGGCGGGAGGCCTCATGACTACCGAGTTTGTCGTGTTCGCAAGAGACCTCACGGTCGGCGAAACCATCTTGCGGCTCCGTGAAATGGCGGAAACGCCCAACATGATCTATTACCTCTACGTTGTCGAGGCCGAAGACTCGTGGAAGATCTGCGGCCTCATATCTCTGCGTTCCCTGATCCTGGCCGACCCGACATCTAAACTCTCGGATGTGATGCGCAGCGAATTCCGCTATGCACATCCCTCTGAACCTGCCGAGGCCGTGGCCCAGACGATCTCAGAATACAATTTGCTGGCCCTGCCCGTCATCGACGACGAAGGCGACATCGCCGGGATCGTCACGGTCGATGACGCCATGGAGATATTGCTGCCTAAGCACCTACAACGCCGGCTGCCGCGCTTATTCGGTTGAGGCCGTCGGTGGGGCCTGCTCGGACGTTTGTAGATACGCCTCAAAGCATTGGTACGGCACGCAGACCCCGCCGCAATTGTAGTACCCGGCATCGCACGGGGCCCCGCCGCCGACGTGTTCGATCACGGACATCAGTTCTTCGTCAAGGCCTTCCATCCGCGCGACGCTCTCTTCGGGATCTTTGGTCTCGTCCAGGCAATACCTCATGACGTTCACCTGAAGCGCGTCGAGCAGGGTTCTGAGCCGCATGTAAGCGGTCGGGAAATCGGTTCCTGTTGTCATTAAATCAATCCTCCTATTTGAAGTTATCTATCATCGAGATCACCTGTGAATTGGACTGTTTTCCAAAGAATAAGGTCCGGCCATCGGGAGCAAAAACCAGATTTGAAAAATAGACTCGATTATCGTTGCCTGTCACGAGCGTTTTCTGGTTGGCTTTCGCGGCCGTCGTCACGATTTGAATGGCATCACCCGAAGCCGTTCGCGTAACAAATGCCAGCGTTTTACCATCCGGCGAAAGGGCGACATTCTGAAAATACGATGTTTTGAGAGTCGCCACAGAGCGGCCGGCATTGCCCTGTGTGTCTATCTCAAAAATTTCAACATCATCGGGCAAGCCCGTGTCGATCCTGCCGGCGACAGATTTAACGATCAACGATTTGCTCGAGGGAGACCAACCGACCAGCCGGATAATAGAGTCGCGCTGATAGATCCGGCGAGCCGTTCCGTCAACGAGCACCCAAATCGCCCATGATCTCTGATCCACCGTCCCGGCGGTCATTGCGGACCACGCGATGCTCTTACCGTCCGGAGAGAATGTAGGATTGAAAAACAAGAGTTTCTGGTCGTCGTTGGTGCTCAATTGTATCTCGCCAGAACCATCGGCAGAGGCCTGCCATATATTCCAGACGCCCGATCTGTTTGCGCTGTAGATCAAAGAACGGCCATCGCGGGACCACTGATAATCATGAGTCTGAAGCCGATTGAACGGAAGCTGCGAGTATCCGCCAAACATTATTCCGCCCTCGGCAACTCGGCGCTCATCGGCGCCGTCCGCCGTGGATGTGAACAGACTGTGGTTTCCAGCTTGTGATCGCAGGAACGCAACGCGCGTTCCGTCCGGGGACCATCGCGGGTTAAATCCGTCCTGTGCGATCTGTGAGACGCGGGCCTGCCCGTCTAGCGTCTGTGTCGAAAGCGCGCAGCTCAGCAACTTACCGCCAGTACTCAGCCGCCGATCAGACTGATACACGATCGACGCGCCCGTCGGTGAGACCTCGGGCCAGAATTCAACACCGAGGGCGGATGTGATCTGCTGCTCTTTGGCGCTATCGGCAGATACGGCCCAAAGGTCAGCATCATCCTTCGCACTGGTATAGAGTATTTTGGTTCCATCGATGGAAATATCTGAGATCCGGCTACTTGTATCGCTTAACGTCAACTGCGCCTGGCGCCTGGAGGCGAGAATAACTACAAAAATTTGCGTGACACCGTTACGATCAGAATTGTAAATAATGCGTTTCCCGTCCGGGTGCCAAACTGGTGAGGCGTCGTCAGGGGCATCGTCGGTGAGACGGACCGGATCCTCTCCTCTCAAACCCGAGATCCAGATATCGGTTCGGTTATCTTGCCTGTCCACGTACGCGACCTGCTTCTCGTCGGGCGAAATGCTGAAACCGTGTTCAAAAACTCGGGCCTCATCGAAACGGGTCAACTTCGTTATCTCTCTCGCTGGAACATTGAGCATAAAAAGATTAGCACTTATCTGAAAAAAGATCGTCGAGCCGTCCTTCGACCAGTGAACCAGGTTGGCCCGCCCGTCCAG